>VGTJ01000158.1 GCA_016874775.1 Deltaproteobacteria bacterium | reverse complement strand
CTCTTCAATTGTGTCCATTCGGTCATGGTCAGGTCCGTTGGATAAACTCGCGGCAGTGTATTCATCCCTCAAGCTTACCAATCCCTTTTTCAAAACACTCTCTTAGGATTCTTCGCCCGAGGAGTTAGCCCGAGCCATTGAGGTTGTTAGTCAAGGACATTTCTATCTCAGTCCGAGAATTACCAGTGTGGTGATGAACGACTATCTCCGCCAGCTCGGTGGTGAAGGGAGGGTACCGGAGCCACAGGAGCGAGGCCCTTTAAGCCATCTGACACCACGCCAGCGTGAAATTTTACAACTCATTGCCGAAGGGAATTCGACGAAGGGGATTGCTGCCCTCCTCAAGATGAAAATCAAAACCGTTGAGGTGCATCGCGCGCAATTAATGAAACGCCTCGATATTCACGACACCGCTGGTTTAGTGCGCTATGCTATCCGGCACGGTTTGGCCGCGTTGGAATAACCTCAGCAGTGAGTACACTATGTGCGAGTTGGTTTGTCTGGCGGAGCCCAAACGACCTTTTGGCCATTCACGAAGACTGTCGCGCGGGTCAGTAATGCGTGAGCCGAGAGTTTTTTCCCTAGATACTCGCGCAACGATCCTCCAGGAAAATAGAATTTCACCTCTTCAACTGGACCTGGCTCATCCACATGCTCTGCGAGTTCATCTTTTTCTGCAAACGCTTTACAGTGTGAAAGCAAATCAATCATAATCCCATCGGTGGGTACGGTGAAAGTCTCGAAGTGGCTGAGAGCTCTTGCCACCACTTGCTCCCATAAATCCGCGAGCCGCTGGGCTTGATCGGTCGTTTGGGTATTGAAAATCACACCGGTCTCGACTTTGAAGATGAGAAAGCTGATATTCTCGTGCGTCTCCTTGCCGTCGATTCGCACTGTTGCTGTGAGGACAGAACGTTTGTGATGGATACTCGCGTCATTAAGCCAACTCAAGAGGGACACTGTATCAGCTCCGTACAGGTTGTTTAATTCGCGCAGGAGCTTCCCGAGTTCAGGCGAACGATCGGTATTCCAAGGTAACTCATTCCCTCCTTGAGCGTCGACGTGGAAAGGTGCGAGCAAGAGGGCCAAGAGGCCGTATAGATAAAGAAGATGTTTCATAAGCCCTGTATCATGCCGAGCAACGCAGCAGAGGACAAGGACCGGCAGATGCGGTGAATGCCTCGCCATGCCGCAAGCGTTTCTCTCAATTGGACCAAAGAACATTCGTACGCGTGACGCTGAGACGCTGCGATTCTGTCCTTCTGAGCGGAGCGAAGAATCTCTCTGCGAGACCCTTCGTTGCACTCAGGGTGACAGCTCAGGTGGCCTAATCTTTCCTGGTTCGATTTAGTTGTCGGCTACGAGTCCGAGACGCAGATGTGCTAAGGTAGAACGGTTATGGTCACGAGTCGATTACGTCAGAAAATCGGTGCGGCGTTAGACCAGCTTTTGCCAGAAACGCGTAATATCACGCTTGGTGTAGCGGTATCGGGCGGGCCGGATTCTGTCGCACTCCTCGCCGCACTGGTTTCTCTGCTGCCTGTACGCAGCTTCACCTTGCATGTGTTACATGTAAATCACCGACTGCGGTCTGAGGCTGATGACGAACAGCAATTCGTTGAATCTCTCTGCCAACGCTGGCAGATTCCCTGTATCGTCGAACAGCTGGCTCCACCGAGCAAACGCACTGGGATTGAGGCCTGGGCTCGTGAGGCGCGATATCAGTTTTTTCGTCGGATGCGAGACGAGTTGGCACTGAATGCCGTTGCGCTGGCGCATACGCGTGACGATCAGGCCGAGACCGTGTTGTTTCGTTGTTTGCGTGGCAGTGCACGACGAGGATTAGCTGGCATCCCCCCGTTCCGTGACGGTTGGATTATTCGCCCCATGCTTGAGTGTTCACGCCACGACGTCATACAGTTCCTCGCAGCTCAGCAACTGCCCTATGTGACAGATAGCAGCAATACCGATCTCCGTCATACCCGTAATAAGATTCGTCACCGTTTGTTACCATTACTCGAACAAGAGTTTTCTCCGCGGGTGCGTGAGCACCTGGCGAATATGGCGACGGTCTTTCGCGCGGAAGAAGAGTGGCTTGAACAGATGACAACCGCTTCCCGTGCGCGTGTACAAGAGTCCCAATCGGTCCTGTCGCTTACCAGACTTGCCCAGGAACCCGAAGGCTTACAAGTGCGCATTTTACGTCAATGGATTGAGAGCGATCCCGCGATTCATGACGTCAGTTTTTCCCATCTTGCTGGTGTACATGCACTAGCATTAGGGCGGCAACGAACATCCATCGATCTCCCCGGTGGGATGTCCGTGCGGCGCGAGGCGCAACAGCTTGTCCTGGAAAAGAAACCTGCCCTCGCTCACCAGAAATTACCCATGCGTTCCTATCGTTACCCCTTACAGCCCGGGCAGGAGGTCGACGTACCTGACGGGGGATGGCGGGTGAGCATGTCGCTTCCTTTTGCATGGAACGAAGGGACGAGTAATGCCCGCTCCAGGGATGTGTGGCAAGCCTTGTTTGATATAGATGCGTGTCCTGAACAAGTACTCGTCCGTAATTACCAGCCGGGCGATCGGATCGCGCCATTAGGCCTTGGTGGACAAAAAAAGATCCACGATGTGTTCATCGATACTAAAGTTCCTCCTCTGCTCCGACGATCTTTGCCTTTGATTCAGGTGGGCGATCTTCTTGCTTGGGTTCCTGGGTGCGTGCGTGGCGAGGTGGCGAAGATTTCTGTAACGACGCGACGGGTGTGTCGAGTGACGGTTATCCCATTGCCGGAGAAATAAAAACTATGTTAGGCTGTCAGCGTTGGATGAAAGGGGAAAGGAGTGAATAAAGTTTCACACAATCTTGCTTTATGGCTCTTGTTGGGACTCGTGTTCCTGGTGCTGTTTAATGTTTTCAATCGTCAGCAACTGCGCGAGCCAGAGCGTCCATTCAGTGACTTCTATGCCTCGGTCGAAAAAGGCGAGGTTGCGAGAGTCCTCATTCAGGGAAAAACGATCCACTGGGAATTGAAAAACGATGACCGGTTTAAGACGTTTGCTCCCGAAGACCCCGAACTTATTAAGACATTGCGGGAGAAAGGGGTCCGTATCGAAGCCCGACCGGAAGACGGTGAACCGTGGTATATTACGCTACTTGTACAATGGTTCCCGATGCTCCTCCTCATTGGTGTCTGGGTGTTCTTCATGCGCCAGATGCAAATGGGGGGTGGAAAAGCGATGTCATTCGGTAAGAGCCGGGCGAAGTTGTTAACCGAAAACCAACATCGCATTACGTTTAACGATGTTGCTGGGGTTGAAGAAGCCAAGCAAGAGCTTGAAGAGATTATTGCCTTTCTGAAGGACCCTAAAAAATTCACCCGACTTGGTGGTCGTATTCCTAAAGGCGTGTTGTTAGTTGGTGCTCCAGGGACCGGGAAGACACTCCTTGCCCGTGCGATTGCTGGCGAAGCTGGTGTGCCCTTCTTCTCCATCAGCGGCTCTGACTTTGTTGAAATGTTTGTTGGTGTTGGTGCCTCTCGGGTGCGCGACTTGTTCGTGCAAGGCAAGAAACAGGCACCATGCATTATTTTCATTGATGAGATAGACGCCGTTGGTCGGCATCGTGGTGCTGGGCTCGGGGGAGGCCATGATGAACGTGAGCAGACACTGAACCAACTGTTGGTCGAGATGGATGGCTTCGAGACCAATGAAGGTGTGATCCTCATTGCTGCCACGAACAGGCCTGATGTTCTGGATCCGGCATTATTGAGACCTGGCCGCTTTGATCGTCGCGTCGTCGTTCCACGCCCTGATGTCCGTGGACGTGAAGAAATTCTGCGCGTGCATAGTCGCCGGGTGCCTCTTGCTGATGGAGTCGACATCACTCAGCTTGCACGCAGTACGCCTGGGTTTTCTGGTGCTGACCTGGAGAATTTGGTGAACGAAGCTGCGTTGTTAGCTGCACGGAAGAATAAAGATAAAGTTGACATGCAGGACTTTGAGCTGTCAAAAGATAAAGTCCTCATGGGGGCTGAGCGCCGGAGTATGATCCTGAGTACGGAAGAGCGCCGCAGCACCGCCTATCACGAAGCCGGTCATGCCCTGGTAGCTAAACTTATCCCTGATACTGATCCCGTGCATAAAGTAACCATTATTCCGCGTGGCATGGCATTGGGAGTGACCCAACAAGTACCAATGGACGATCGCCATACGTGGTCGCGAGAATACATCTATGATCGAATCGCGATTATGTTTGGTGGTCGGGTTGCCGAAGAGTTGTCTTCAGGGCAGGTCACAACTGGTGCTGGCGATGATATCGAGAAAGCGACGGACCTTGCTCGACGCATGGTGTGCGAGTGGGGAATGAGTGAAAATCTCGGGCCTATGACCTTTGGTAAGAAAGAGGAACAAATCTTTCTTGGTCGGGATTTTACCCAAACCAAGGATTATTCCGAGCAAACCGCTATTGAGATTGATAGTGAAGTTCGTCGCATTCTTAAGGACGCTTACGAACGTGCCAAGCGTTTATTGCGTACGAATCTCGATATTCTGCATAAAATGGCTGCTGTACTGCTCGAGAAAGAAGTGCTTGACGGTAATGAGATTGACGAGATTCTTCGCACCTTCGGATCAAGCAACGGAGTCGCAGGAGAGGCGCAACCTGCGGCCTCGTAAGCGTGCCTTTTGCCAACGCCTGATTGTGGGTGAGTAGGGTCCTTTGGGTAAGGTCTTCTGGGGCGGTGCCAGAACGGCAAACGCTCTAGAGGAATAACGAACACAGGCGAGCTTTCCCGCCAGTCTTTATCTATCACGCGTGGGGTGGCGGTGTGGTGGGCCGCACGCTGGATACTCACGATCATGACTGACCTATTGACTCAGCTTCGTTGGCAAGATGCGGTTGATGTGGCGCTCATTGCCATTGTGGTGTACTGGATCAGCCTGCTGATCCGCGGTACGCGCGCTGTGCAAATGCTGATAGGGCTCGTGATCTTGTTCGGAACCTACTTGCTCTCGCAAGTGCTCGAACTGTATACGCTGAATTGGATTCTCGACAATTTTCTGACCTCTATTCTCCTGGTCATTGTTGTCCTGTTTCAAAACGACATCCGACGGGCGCTGACTGAGGTTGGGCGCAATCCGTTTTTTGGTTTCAAGGAGCAGAGCATGTACGGCCCGATGCTTGAGGAGTTAACCCGCGCTACCTCACGACTTGCTGATCGTCGCATCGGTGCACTCATCGTCCTGGAGCGAGAAGTGGGCTTGAATGATTACATGGAAGCCGGAACGACGATTGATGCGAGACTGAGCAAGGAGTTAGTCGAGAGTATTTTTGTACCTGCTGCACCGATGCATGATGGGGCGCTCGTTATTCGCCGCGGGCGAGTTGCGGCCGCAGGGTGTATTCTGCCACTGACGACGAATCCCAACGTAGCGAAAACCCTCGGGACGCGTCACCGTGCCGCGATTGGTATTACTGAGGAAACCGATGCTGTGGTGGTTGTGGTATCAGAAGAAGGGGGAACGGCCTCACTTGTCCGTGAAGGTCGTATTACTCGAGACCTTGATACTGGTGCATTGAGAACGGCCCTACAACAACTATTTACTCATGAAATGGGACATCAAACGACGCAGTAAACGCATCATCGGCAACGGACGGTTGAAACTGTTCTCGATTGCCTTTGCCTGTGGCTTATGGCTCTTCGTGAACTATGCCGAACGGGATGCTGAGAAGACGCTTGTCGTCCCAGTTGAATTTCACAATTTGTCAACACAATTGATCATTAGTGGCCCTCGTGACGAATATGTCGACCTTCGCCTCCGCGGTCCCCGTTCGTTGTTAGGACAACTGACGTCAAAGAAGATCAAACTCGACCTCAGCGAAGTGCGGCCAGGATTGGCGTCCTTTCGCATTACTGCTGACATGCTGAATCTTCCACGTGGGGTACGCCTGGTCCGTATCAACCCGGCGCAAGTGAATCTGACTATCGCGCAAATCATTAAGCAGATTGTTCCTGTCCAACTGGAACTGATGGGTAACCCACCGCGAGGATATATCGTTAAAGAAACAGAGGTGAATCCGGACCGCATTGAGATAACCGGCCCTGCGCCACAAATCGAAAAAATTCGTACGGTGCTTACTGACACATTAGATTTAAGTCCCCTCACGCAGTCCATGACCCGAGACCTGACTTTGCGTGGGCCAGAAGAAGGATTTGTGTCCTTCAGTCGCGATCGCGTGCAAGTCCGCATTGGGATTGAAGAGGTCATATCGACGCGCGAGTTTCGTCACATCAAGATCGCGGTCAAGAATGACACCTCTCGGGCCGAGCTTCGCCCTGCAACGGCGACTGTGACTGTGCGTGGTCCACAGCGGCTGATCGAAAATTTCGTGCTTAATGAAGAACATGTCTTTGCCGATACGAATGGACAGGGGCCGGGGAGAGTGACAGTTCGCCTCTCTATCGTATTGCCACCGGGGATCGAGTTAGTTGCACAAGATCCCGAGAAGGTGGAGGTCCGATTATTGGACGACAACAAAAAGAAACCCCCGAAACCTCGGAACGATGGCAAAGTCTAAACCTCAGGAGTCCACCGATGACAAGTGCAAAGGGAACAGAAAAAAATGGTAAAGCTACACGTCCACGACTTTTCGGCA
Organism: Deltaproteobacteria bacterium; assembly: GCA_016874775.1. Classification (NCBI taxonomy): domain Bacteria; kingdom Pseudomonadati; phylum Myxococcota; class Myxococcia; species Deltaproteobacteria bacterium. The sequence continues at coordinate 8,321 of VGTJ01000158.1, read as the reverse complement.
CTGATGGTATCCGCGGTGTTGCCAATGTTGAACCGATGACTGTAGAAACAGCATTGCGCGTTGGTCGTGCATTAGCTCATACCTTTCGGGCCCATCCAGGGCGACATAAGATCCTCATCGGCAAAGATACCCGTCTCTCTGGCTATATGCTGGAGACCGCATTAGCGTCGGGAATTTGCTCTATGGGGGTTGATGCCTTGCTGGTGGGGCCCATCCCCACTCCTGGTATCGCTTTTTTGACGCGCAGTTTGCGAGCAGATGCGGGTGTGGTGATTTCTGCCTCCCACAATCCTTTCCAAGATAATGGCATCAAAGTTTTCTCACGCGATGGATTCAAACTCCCTGATGAAGTTGAGGATGAGATCGAATCTCTTGTCGTTGATCAGAAGATCGATCATCTGCGACCGACGGCTACGGCGATTGGCAAAGCCCACCGCGTGGATGATGCGCTTGGTCGCTATAATGTTTTTGTGAAATCGGCTTTTCCTCGGCAACTGACACTCGAAGGGGTGAAAGTCGTTATCGACTGCGGGAATGGTGCAGCGTACAAACTGGCTCCAGAAGTATTGGCGGAATTAGGCGCGCACGTGACTGCCCTTGGGGTCGAACCGAATGGAGAGAACATCAATCAAGACTGTGGCGCATTACATCCGCAACACGTGCAGCGACTGGTTCGCGAGACCGGTGCCCAAATTGGCGTTGCCCTTGATGGTGATGCAGACCGGGCCATTCTTGTCGACGAGACTGGAGAGGTCGTTGATGGTGATGCCATCATGGGGATTATCGCGTCAGAGATGCTGCGGAACGGAACGCTGCAGCGCGATACGGTCGTCGGTACGGTGATGAGTAATCTCGGCCTCGAAGTGGCGCTGAAAAAAATGAGTGCCCATTTGGTACGGACAGCGGTTGGTGATCGTTATGTCGTCGAAGAAATGTTGCGAGGCGGGTATAACCTTGGCGGCGAGCAGTCGGGACATATTGTGTTACTGGACGCCAATACAACTGGTGATGGTATGGTGACGTTGCTCACTCTTTTGGCAGTCGTGCTCCAACGTCAACGACCACTGTCAGAACTCAAGAAAGTCGTCCAACGGTATCCGCAGCAGCTTATCAATGTCAAAGTCCGCGAACGACGTGATCTGACGACGGTTGAGCCTGTCGCCAAAACAATGGCACGTATCCAGGGAACACTTGGAGAACGTGGGCGTCTCCTGGTGCGCTACTCCGGAACCGAGCCGCTCGTGCGAGTGATGGTTGAAGGTGAAGATGAGACGGTCGTACAGACCTGCGCTGAGGAAGTTGCGGAGACGGTTCGCGTGCATCTTGGTGCATAAATCTCTCGCTGACGATGATGAAATACATGGAGGGGCGAATAACCTTTGCCTCTCCATCGAACCACCAAAGTTGAGCATCCGAAATCGGATCACAGGCCATTCGGACACGTGATGCGCAGACCTCTCGCTCCTGTCATTCTGAGCGGAGCGAAGAATCTCTCTACGAGACCCTGCGTTGCACTCAGGGTGACACCGCTGTTGTACCAATCTGCTGTGGTTTGATGTAGTCCTATTGCTTTGAGTGAAGCGAAGGGGCTGTCAGTGAGATTCCGCGGTTTTCTCTTGCTTCCCCTTGATCTCTGTTGCCCAAGTCAGTATTCCCACCTGGGTGGAGAACTCCGAATCGCAAAACTCTCAGCTCGCCTCGTTGTACCTGGTCACGGCGCAACAAATGCGCGAGTTAGATCGGTTGACGATTGAACATGGAACCCCAGGCCATGTGCTCATGGAACGTGCAGGTGCTGGCGCGACTGCCGCGTTACTCAGAGCTTTTCCTCATTTACGCAAGAAGTCGGCTCTTGTGGTTGCTGGTAAAGGCAACAATGGTGGTGATGGATTTGTCATGGCACGACTGCTGAAAAAGGCAGGCCTGTCGTGCGAGGTCGTTCTTACTGCCAAAAAGAGTGAAGTGAAAGGCGATGCGCTACGCAACTTGCACGCCTTTGCGCGTATGCGTGGCCGTATCAGTGAAGTGACTACGACTGACCAACTCGACATCGTACGGAAGAAGTTGAACCGTTGTGGTCTCGTTGTCGACGCGTTACTTGGTACTGGCCTGAGTGCGCCGGTGCAAGGGCTGATGGCCGAGTTAATCGCTATGCTCAACGCAAGCAATATCCCTGTTATCGCTGTTGATACCCCGTCTGGACTCGATACTGATCATGGAGTGCCACTGGGAGCATCCATCCATGCTGCACTGACAGTGACCTTCGGCTATCCAAAACTTGGCCTGGTGCAGCCGTCGGCACTGCCGTATGTCGGACGGTTAGAAACGGTCGATATCGGCATTGCGCCCGCAGCGCTGGCGGCTGTCAGCCCGCAAACCATGCTGCTCTCGCATGAGTCGGTTGGGGCACTCATACGACCACGTACGGTGGATTCCCACAAAGGCGATTTTGGCCATCTGCTCGTACTTGCGGGTTCACGCGGAAAGAGTGGGGCTGCGCTTCTCAGTGGTGGTGCTGCCTTACGCGTAGGAACTGGATTAGTCACCCTTGCTGGGCCAGCTTCGCTGAACAGCATTTTTTCGACAGCTTTGATTGAAACGATGACCATCCCGATGCCTGAGCGAGAAGATGGTAGCTTTGCACTGGATGCCCATGCCCTGGCTGATGCGGTCCGAGGGAAAAGCGCTATCGCCTTTGGACCTGGCATTGGAGTGTCCAATGACACGATTGGCGTGTCTCAATGGCTCTTATCGAACAGTACGGTTCCTTTACTCATCGATGCCGATGGGCTCAATTGTCTGGCGACAGACCTGTCGGGGCTTCGTCAAGCGAAGGTCCCAGTCATTCTCACTCCGCATCCTGGAGAGATGGCACGTTTGGTGAAAGTCAACAACGCTGAGGTGCAGTCGCAGCGATTAGACCTGGCCCGAAACTTCGCCCGTGAGTATGGTTGTTACTTGATTCTCAAAGGATCACGAACAGTGATTGCTACCCCTGATGGAAAAGCCTGGGTGAACCCTACCGGTAACCCTGGCATGGCAAGTGGGGGTATGGGCGATGTATTGACAGGAATCATTGGCGGCTTATTGGCACAAGGGTATCCTCCAGCGCTGGCCTGTCAGCTTGGTGTCTTCCTGCATGGCTATGTGGGGGATCGTGCGGCCGAGGAGAAAGGGGAGGTGGGAATCATCGCGCGCGATCTGATCGATCGCTTACCGGATGGGATACGTGCCTTACGTCTCGGTGGCCAAACAGTTACAGTGACAGGGCATGACGTATGAAATAATAGTGAACTCTGCCGAGGAAACAAAAGCTTTTGCTGCTCGCTTCGCGCAGTTGTTAACACCTGGTGCCATAATTGGGCTGGATGGTGATCTTGGTGCCGGGAAAACGTGTTTCGTCAAAGGGCTGGCAAGCGGGCTCGGCCTTGACGAACATGACACATACAGCCCGACCTTTACTCTGATCGCGGAACATTATACGGGAAGACTCCCGCTGTATCACATCGACCTCTATCGTTTAGAAGGCGGGGACAGCGAAGGGCTTGGCCTTGAAGAGTACCTCTTCGGCAATGGTGTGACGACCATCGAATGGTTCCAGTATCTTTCCGTCGGTATCGTCACGGAATACGTATTAGTGGCCCTGCGCATCACCGGAGAAGAAACACGAGGATTGACGGTGACGGCTGTTGGGAAACGGTACGAACAAATGCTGCAACAGCTACTGACAGAGCAGGCTGTGGCAGGTAAGGTATAAGCAATTTGAGAGCGGTACCTGCACCGCTCTTATTTTTATTCAGGTTCACTTTATGTTGGTAGTGCAAAAATACGGTGGGACATCAGTTGGTTCAGTTGAACGGATCAAGGGCGTTGCCAAACGCGTCGCGGCCACTCGTGATGCCGGTCATCACGTTGCTGTGGTGGTTTCCGCGATGAGTGGGGAAACCAATCGTTTGCTGGCGTTAGCAAAGGAAGTGTCGGCGCAACCCAATGAGCGTGAAAGCGATGTCCTTGTCTCGACAGGCGAGCAGGTCACTGTTGCTTTGCTCGCGATGGCACTCAAAGATATGGGCTACCCGGCGTTCTCTTTGCTGGGACATCAAGTCCACATCGAGACTGACAGTGCGCATGGTCGAGCTCGTATTAAAACGATCAAGACCGACCGGCTCATGTCTGGCCTTGAACAAGGAAACATCGTTGTTATTGCCGGTTTCCAAGGGGTGGATGAGAACGATAATATTACCACCCTTGGTCGCGGTGGGTCGGATACGACCGCGGTGGCTATCGCCGCGGCGGCTAAAGCTGATGTGTGTGAGATTTATACCGATGTTGATGGTGTCTACAGTGCTGACCCACGCATCTGCCCACAGGCGCGTAAACTGCACCGCATTTCCTACGATGAGATGCTCGAACTTGCCAGTCTTGGCGCAAAAGTTTTGCAGATTCGTTCCGTTGAGTTCGCCAAACGCTATCAAGTGCCAGTGCATGTGCGATCGAGTTTTTCGCCTGATGAAGGTACGTGGCTAGTCCAAGAGGAGCCCAGCATGGAAGAAGTAACAGTTTCGGGAGTCACTTCCGATCTTGATCAAGCAAAAATTACGCTGCTGCATGTCCCTGATCGTCCAGGGTTAGCCGCTAAGGTTTTTGGTACGATTGCGGCTGAGAATATCGTTGTGGATATGATCATTCAAAATGCGAGTGCCGATGGCTCAACCGACATGACCTTTACGGTACCAAAAGGCGACGCGCCAAAAGCACTCTCACAGATGAAGGCCCTGATGGCAGAGGTCGGTGCACAGGGAGTGAATTTCGATCCTGATGTGGCGAAAGTGTCGATCGTCGGGCTGGGGATGCGGAGTCATGCTGGTGTTGCTGCCCAGATGTTTCAACTCCTGGCCCGTGAAGGCATCAATATCCAGATGATTTCGACCTCAGAAATTAAGATTTCGGTTGTGGTCGCAGCGAAGTACACGGAACTTGCAGTTCGTGTCTTGCACGATGCCTTTATTCCCGGAGCGAAGTGAGGGGTTCATGAAACGTATTGCCTTATATGACACGACGCTACGAGACGGCTGTCAATCAGAAGATGTCTCTTTGACGCTTGAGGATAAACTGCGGATCGCCGAGAAACTGGATGCCTTCGGGATTGATTTCATCGAGGGGGGGTGGCCAGGTTCGAATCCACGAGATGAAGAGTTTTTTCATGCGGTGAAGAAGCTCCATTTGCGTCACGCCAAAGTGGCCGCTTTTGGCTCGACACGGCGAGCGAATATCGCTGCTGGTGATGATCTGAACATTCGTTTGCTGCTCAAAGCTGACACCCCAGTTGTGACTATCGTTGGGAAGACATGGGATCTGCATGTCCGTGACGACCTCCGTATTTCTAAGAAAGCCAATCTGGAAGTTATTAGTGATTCCATTGCGTACCTCAAAAAGCGTGTTGATCAGGTCTTTTTTGATGCTGAGCATTTCTTCGATGGCTATGCGGCGAATCCTGAATACACACTTGAATGCGTGAAGGCTGCGGCGCAGGCCGGAGCCGATATGCTCGTGCTCTGCGATACACGTGGTGGCCGCATGCCGCACGAGATCTGTGCGGCGATCACAGCGGCACAACAGGCGACGGCCACCCCGCTCGGGATTCACTGCCATAACGACTGCGAGATGGCAGTGGCGAATTCTCTGGCGGCAGTCGAAGCGGGTGCGATCCAGGTGCAGGGAACGATTAACGGGTTTGGCGAACGTTGTGGGAATGCCAATCTCTGTTCGATCGTGCCAAACCTGCAAATCAAACTAGGCTATCACTGTGTGAGTCCTAAGCAGTTGCAGACCCTGGCTGAGTTGTCACGCTTTGTCTATGAACTTGCCAATGTAGAGCCGAACAAGCGTCAGGCCTACGTCGGTGGCAGTGCCTTTGCCCACAAAGGCGGGCTGCATGTCGCAGCCGTACAAAAGAACCGGGAGACCTACGAACACATCGATTCAGAAATCGTTGGCAATCATCAGCGTGTGCTCGTGTCGGATTTGTCCGGGCGGAGCAATGTGGTGTATAAAGCCAAAGAATTTGGCTTGGATATTGAAAGCGCCGCCCCAGCGGTGAAAACCATTCTTGACGAAGTCAAACGCTTGGAGCACATGGGCTATCAGTATGAAGGTGCGGAAGGATCATTTGAGCTGCTCATGCAGAAAGCCCTGAACGGACAGGTGCGCCACTTCCGCTTGATCGGTTTTCGGGTGATCGATGAGAAACGGAAAGAAGACGAACCGCCGCTTTCCGAAGCGACGATCATGGTCGAAGGACCTGATGGTGCCGTGGAACATACGGCGGCTCAGGGGAACGGGCCAGTAAACGCGTTGGACCGTGCGCTGCGCAAAGCGCTGACAAAGTTCTATCCGCAGCTCGAACAAGTCGAACTGCATGATTACAAGGTTCGTGTATTAGGTGATGGGCAGGGCACTGGCTCAATGGTGCGGGTCTTGATCGAATCCGGTGATGATCATGATCGTTGGGGAACGGTGGGGGTATCACCAAATGTGATAGAAGCGAGCTGGCAGGCGTTGGTCGATAGTATCGAGTACAAATTGTATAAGGATAAAAAGGCGAAGGGACACCCGATCCCACTGTCCGATCGTTCCTCAGCCTCTGGACGCGGCAAGGCTTAGGAACAGGCTTCCGAAAGAATTTATGTTTTTGCAAGAAGTCCGAGAAGATATCCGCGCGGTATTTGAACGTGATCCGGCAGCCCGCTCTGCTTGGGAAGTGGTGTTCGCCTATCCAGGATTTCATGCGGTATTGTGTCACCGACTTGCGCACTGGCTGTGGGAGCGAGGGTTCACGACTATTGCTCGTGTCGTCAGCAATATCTCACGTTTTTTCACTGGGATTGAAATTCATCCAGGTGCTCGTATCGGGCGCCGGGTGTTTATTGATCATGGGACTGGGGTTGTCATCGGAGAAACGGCAGAAGTTGGTAACGATGTGACGCTGTACCAAGGCGTATCGCTGGCCGGGACCAGTACCGAGCGTGGGAAACGCCACCCCACTATTGAAGACTGGGTGCTCGTTGGGGCCGGAGCGAAAGTTCTCGGACCAATCACTGTTGGTCGTCACAGTCGTATTGGTGCAGGGTCGGTAGTGGTGCAATTCGTACCTCCGCACTCCACCGTCGTCGGTATTCCAGGCAAGGTAGTGAAAGAGAGTGGCCGCCACCAACCTTCAGGAAAACCAGTGATTGATCTCGATCACGCCGACCTGCCAGATCCGGTAAGCCGTGCACTTTCGGCGCTACTCAATCATGTGGAGAAACTGGAACAGCGCTTGGACGAGGTCACCTCGCGACAAGGGTCGCTGGAGAACCGATTCGCTGAAGGTGACGAAGAGTTACAACGGGTCCGCATGTTCCTGAAAAATGGCACACATGACGTGAGTCCGAACGAGTAGTGTGTTTCTTGACACACTCCGCAATCGCCTTGACAATAGAGCCCTCTCGGTTGTTGCATGGACTTCAATATGCATGGAGACATAGCGAACGTGTGCTGAGGAGGATGTGGTTGTGGGATGGTGGTGGATAAGAGTACGACTTGGGATTCTACTGTGCTTGTGTGTGATCGTTGCTTCGTGTTCATCGCAGCAAGCGCGCTCACGATCATCTCAGAAAGTGACCTCCCTCGCGAAGGAGAAACGGTCTAACCAGAGAGGGCTCAACGGACGGCCTGACTACGACGAAGATTTCAACTTCCCGCGTGATGGGAGAAACGGTCTGAGCTGGCCGGTTGAGGGGCGCATCACCTCAAAATTTGGACCACGACGTGGCAGTTCTCACGACGGTGTGGATATTGCCGCTCCGCTAGGTACGCCGATTTTGGCAGCAGCGAGTGGTGAAGTCCTCTACAGTGGAGCCTTGCGTGGCTATGGCCATATTGTGATTCTTCGCCATCGTGGTGGTTATGCCACGGTGTATGCCCACAACCAGAAAAATCTCGCCCGAGAAGGCGAGATGGTTCGCCGTGGACAAGCTATTGCTCGCGTCGGCCAAACTGGCCGCGCCTCCGGCCCGCATCTGCACTTTGAAGTACGTAAAGACAACCTGGCGCGAAACCCCCTACGATACCTTCCCGAAGACCGGCGTACAGTACAGCAAGATCGCTAGTACCGTGTCTCATAACTTCGTGAGCAGTTGTAGGGCGTGCGCAGCCATCCCTGTAAAGGTCGGTTGACTACCGTCGCATCGCCAGAATCCGCGCAGTCGATACGTGCGTTTGTTTTTTGCCACTCAGTTTGTGAGGTACTGGCTTCTTCGGCCCGCGTTTGGACTTGGTGT
>VGTJ01000157.1 GCA_016874775.1 Deltaproteobacteria bacterium | reverse complement strand
GTCGCCCGCGTTCATCCAGCTCTTCGACCAGACTTCGATACTTAGACCGAAGCCAGCACACAATGGTCTCGTCTCTCATCCCTGCTCTTGTGCAGAGGCTCTCCACTCCGGTCAATCACTATTGCGGTAAGTTGTTTCCTGCCACCGCCTTAGTTTCCTCCACGGCCGCCCGCAACACCTTTTCCGACACCCGCTCAAAACTGACCATGCGTACGTCTGCTGCCGCGACGGTCGGGTCAAGCAGGACCTGCCCGAGCTCTTGAAACAGCCGGAGTTTCTCGTTCGTTGAGCGGGCGACAGATTGGCGAAAGTCCTCCAAGTCTTGCTTGGCCTCGGTGTAACAGCCCCACAGGCACTGATCATAGAGGTCCACCACAACGTCTGTGTGATGGAGGAGCGCTTGGTGGAGAAAGGCCAGCAGCACGGGATAGCGTCGCACGGGTGGCATGCGTTGCAAATGCTGATTGGTCGACTTCCAGCCGATTTGCGCCAGCCATTTCGCTCGGTTCGGATTGAGGCTCGTCAGGTTCCACTGATCGACGCCAGCGTTGCGGAGGAAGGTGAGCTTCTGAAGGGTCGTGAGGATTTGCGAGGCCGCGTGCGATACCGCCTCCTGCCGGAGCCAACTTATCGGCGTACGTCCCGTCGTCGCATCGCGGGTCAGCAGCCCATCGAGGAAAGCTTTGCGTTCTGCGGTCAACAATGGAGTCAATCGCCGCTCGGTTTCCTCGTGGGCCTGCTCGCGTGCGGTTGCGACCAGCCGTTCGAGGCGAGTCACCCCTGGCCGGACAATCTTGTCACGATGGAGTTTTTCGCATACCAGTTGCAGCAGCAGAGTTGGTTTGTCGTGTTCCAGCGCACGCTCACCTACCCAGGCTTGGAGCGCATACCAATCAAGAGGAGCCATGGGACGAAATCCCAGGTAGGTTTGGACAGAGAGCTGATGGTCGGTTTGAGTCCGGCGGCGGCGTGCGTACGCGGTGAGCACGGCAGGGGCTACCGCGAGCTGCTCGGCCACAAACGTCACGACCTCAGGCGGGATCGTCTGCAGGTCTTCCGGCACGAACCCCAGATAGCGGAGGGTACACAATTGGAGGGCATAGCCCAATCGATTGGGCGGCTCTCGTTGGCGGTGGACCTCGCGGACATCAGTCTCTGACAACCAAAAGAACGCCACGAGATCTTCGTGGGTAATCGTCTCAGGAAAACGCTGCCAGTGGTCACGCTCAGAGACACTCAGAAAGTCAACGGGCATCTCGGGTCCCCTTTCTCCCGTGTCCCAACAAACCTCCGTTTGCTGGGACAGCGAGTGCCCCGCGAAAAACGGGGCCAAAAGTGCCCTTTCCTTATCCTATTTACCCGTCTCAGAAATCAGCGTACCGTCTTGCCAATAATGCCTGGCAAAAAGAAGACACTCCCACACCACCGCAAACATCTGGTCGGCTATGCGCGGGTGAGCACACTGGAGCAGGATTTGACCCTACAGCTCGATGCGCTCAAACGACACGGTTGCACACCGAAAACCATCTTCGTCGATACTGCGTCCGGCGCCCGAGCACAGCGCCCAGGATTAGAAACCTGCTTGGCAGCCCTGCACGCGGGGGATGTCCTAGTGGTCTGGCGACTGGATCGGTTGGGCCGGTCGATGTCGCATCTTGTGACGCTGGTCGAGCAGCTGCGAGAGCGGGGAATTGGGTTTCGCTCCCTCTGCGATGGCGTGATCGATACGACCACCGCTTCTGGAGAGTTAGTCTTCAATCTCTTCTCTGCCCTCGCACAATTCGAGCAACGGCTGATTCAGGAACGGACGCGCGCGGGTTTGTCAGCGGCGCGGGCACGTGGACGCAAGGGTGGACGGAAGCCTCTTCCTCCCACTGCCCCCAAAGTGCTGACCGCGAAAAAGATGTATCAGGACCGGTCGATCGAAGTCCGCGATATCTGCCAGATGCTCCGGATTTCCCGCTCGACTCTGTATCGCTATGTGGCAATGACAGAGGCAGGAGAAGGGAAAAGACCTTCTGCGCCTTTGCTCCCGAGCTCGGGCCGCACTAAAGGGAGAACGGATATGCCTCACCGGCGACGTGCAAAGAGTGATCGTTCCCGAGGTCAACACGGACGAGGAAGAGGGGTTCGCTAAAAAACGAATCGTTTAGCGACCAAAATTGTTCCATTCCTATCGGAAAGCCTACAGCGCCACGTCGGAACGCAATTCATACGTAAGTCCTATGCGCGGGCTGAAAGCATCGACTGACTCGCCGTTGTTTGACGAAAAATCCACACGTCCACCGACTGTCAACGTGAGGCGATTGAAGAGTTTCGCTTGCTCCTGGAGATAGAGCCCGGCGAGGTCACTTTCTGACGTCGCCTTGGTCTTAGATGCGAAGGCGGGAATGCGGACGCCGTACTGTGGGTTGAATACATCGATGGCCGCATACGAACCAGGGAAATCCGGGGGTAAGTGTACAAAGGCGCACAAAGTTTCACAACTCTACCTAACTGCTTGATTTTACAGCAATTGCATTTTTCATAAAACTGGCAATCCCTTGCGAAATGCGAAAACTCATTTCGTGTGATTTCAATGGCTTACACGATCTGTGAAACTTTCTGTACTTATGTACGGTTACCTCCATTGATTGGGACCTGATCCAGACGCATCTGCCCGATATGTTGCGCGTGGCCCTCTCGATCAAAGCGGGACGCTTGATGCCGTCCACTATTCTGCGCAAGTTGGGCACGGCTAGCCGCAAAAACAAGTTGTACTTCGCCTTTCGCGAACTAGGCCGCGTCATCCGCACCGGCTTTCTCCTGCAGTACCTCAGCGATGCTGACCTCCGCTCTCTCATCCAAGGAGCTACGAACAAGAGTGAAGCCTTCAATAACTTCATCAAATGGGTCACCTTCGGCGGCGCAGGTATCATTGCCGAGAATGATCGCGACGCACAACGCAAGATCATCAAGTACAGTCACGTGGTGGCCAACTGTTTGATCTTCCACCACGTCCAAGCGCAAACCCGTATCCTTCAACAACTCCTGGCCGAGAGATTGCACTTCTCCGATGCTACAATTGCTCGTCTCAGTCCCTATCCCACCGAGCACGTCAATCGCTTTGGTGCCTATGCGCTCAATCTCCGCCGTGATGTGCCCCTCCCACAATACGAATTCCGTAACACTCCACCTCGGAAACGGAACCGTTAGTGATGTGGCCTGAAAATGTACGTTTCGTTGTCATACCCCCTCTGGTGCCTGTACGCATGGCGCACACTACGGTCTCTTTGCTTAAGGCGATTTCTTGGAAAAAGTATCCCGCAGTCTCTGGTGGCGGGCTGTGCCCGCCCTACGTGTCTTTGCCGTTCTGGGTAGGGCAGGTTGTTGTGCCTGCCGCTATCGGCAGAACATCGACAGCTCGGGGATCCGCTTTTTCGGAAATCACCCTAGTCAGACCACTATGCCCTGCTCAGCGAAACGGGGTCAAGCGTTTGTCGTGCGACCCAATTGACCGTGACACGACCGTGTGATCACTACCAGAGCAAGGCACGGACACCACGCTAAGAGGTGGATAGCAAGCAAGGAAAGGATACCACACATGGGAACCAGGCAAGAACGTGAGGAGGAACTCCGCACTGAACTCAAGCGGAAACAACAAGAACTGGACGAACTCGTACTGCGCAGTGAAACGCTGCACCCGAGTGCCTATGGAGCCATGCAAGGGCAGCTAGAACTGGAGATTGAGCAACTCCAGGCTGAACTCGATCGCTTGACACAGTAGTGAGAGAACGATGAGCAAACAGAGAGTGAAAGCGTGAGGTTGTCTCTGTCTATGACAACCTCGATTGCACTCAAACTGTGAGCGTGTGACTCTGCATCACGAGCGTTTAGCGGCAAAATCACTGGCACTGTGGCGTTCGTGCATCTGTTCTTCTTCTGGTCCCCAGGACTTGTTCACGCGTCGACCACGTTGGACAGCCGGTCGTGCCTCAATGTCCTTCACCCACCGCAGCACATGGGTGTACGAGGCGACGTCAAGAAACTCGGCGGCTTCATAGATATTGTGCGCGACCAACGAGCCGTACCAGGCGTAGTTTGCCATATCGGCAATAGTGTACTCAGCGCCACAGAGATATCGATGATTACTGAGATGACGATTCAACACATCTAACAGCCGTTTGACCTCCATCGCAAAGCGATCGATCGCGTACTCGATCTTCTCCGGGGCGTAGGCATAAAAGTGACCGAACCCACCGCCGATATACGGTGCGCTCCCCATCTGCCAGAACAACCACGATAGGCATTCTGCCCGTGCAGACGGCTCCTTCGGCAGGAATGCACCAAACTTTTCTGCCAGATAGACGAGCATCGCGCCTGACTCGAAAACCCGTGTCGGCGGGTTGGTGCTGCGGTCAAGCAGCGCTGGAATTTTGGAATTAGGATTGATCGCCACGAACTGGCTGCCAAATTGCTCTCCCTTCATGATATCGACCAGATAGGCGTCGTACTCGGCTTCTTTGATGCCGCGTTCGAGCAGTTCCTCCAGCAAGATGGTGACCTTGATGCCGTTGGGCGTGGCCAGAGAGTACAGTTGCAGAGCGTGCTTCCCGACCGGGAGTTCTTGCTCATGCGTTGCTCCCGCGATGGGCCGGTTGATGTTAGCGAACCGCCCGCCACTTCCTTTGTTCCACTGCCAGACTTTCGGTGGGGTATAGGTATTATTTGTGGCCATGTCTCCTCCTCCTTCTGCTGCAGACGTTGTACGCTCTGTTTTAAGCACGTTACCACCTCGCGCGAAAGCTCTGGCAGAGGCCACCATGTGGGGGACCCACGACCGCCGCAACTCTGTCACTTGTTCATCTCGCAAGCCAGGAGCCCATGGTCTCAGTACGAGTGCGACGCACCGTGTGGTGACGATAGTCTTTACCGAAGAAGAATCTGCTGCGTCAGCTGTCTTGCAAACCAACGACGCGGACACGCTCCACCGCATCAGTCACAACTTAAGCCGTTAGCAACAGCATAATTCCGTCTCCCTCAGGGAGAGGGCTAGGGCTCATAAGGGTAGGTTTTTTATCCAAGCCTCAATTGGCGCGGATTTCCCGTCGTGAGGATCCGCGTGTTCGTCATGCCCGCGAATGCGGGCATGACGTCTCGTCTTTTCTCAGCGTAAAATCCTACCTGTAATAGAGGGCGAGGGCGAGGGGATAAAAAATAGCGGGTTTTGTCTCTTGATCCCCTCATCCTGACCTTCTCACGGGGGGAGAAGGGACCCATATGCACTGCGCTCCACCTAAAACACAAGGATTTTTCCTTAATTGTAACTGGTGCCTGTCACCTCCCCGCGCGGCAGCGAGCTGATCATACTCGGTCATTCTGACCTCCCATTCTCAGCTCGACTGATGCATGTCCGATAATCGTAGTGTATGTTAAATCTTACTGTTGATATCGCTCTAGTTTTTGACCCCAAGATCTCCTTATCGATTAAGCTAGGAACCTCATCGAAGTTAGCAGCACAGTTAGCGCTCGTTCTTCCGCAAGCGAAACACGGAGCGGCGAAAAGTTTACAGACTCTTTGTGAAACTCAGCCCCCCTTGGTCAGCATGAAACAGAGTCCCCTACCCTTCTCATGCGGCACGAGAGCTGACTCTTGGCCCAAGTCCTAAGCTCCCAGCACTACGAGGTAAGACACAGCAGGCGACGATCGTGCTTTTGCGTCCGGCAGGAACTCTTCGCATCGCTAGGACTCAAAGTCTATGGCCGGAGTCCGCTGGTGAACAACGCGCGACTTTCCCCCTTTTCGGTCGGTGTGTTTCTCGCTTCACTGACTAGCGACAGACGGCCTGCCGGTAGTCAGTAGCTACAGGTGTTACGAGTTCTTCGTCGCAGCTTCGGCAAAGAATTCGCGTGAGGCTTCGATAAGTGCTTGCTGGCGGATCTCGTCGTGTCTCTCTGTTGGCGTGATGCGGAGCGCGACTTCAGCCTTTCTTTTGGCTGCCTCCTCGATTTTTCCACGCTCGATCGAATCCGCAGCAACGTATTTCCGCAACGCTGTGAGATCGGCTTCGAGGTCGTGATTGCCACTGTCCCGTCGCGACCGTTGGCTCGTGTGCCTGGACGCGTGACCCGAGCCAACTTGGTCAAGTTGTGCGTTGATCATGCGCTCAGTCACCAGTGGGCCTTCGTTATTGCTGAAGGCAGCCTTAAGCCAGGCATTATGGTTTTGGATCTGCGTTCGACTCTTGGCTGCTTGTTCAACAAGGAGCAATGCTGAGCGACGAAACTCGATCGGTGTCATGCGGGGAAACAGGCGAGAGATCTCAACGAGGGTTCGCTCGCGAATGTTCCAGGTTGGCGGAAAAAGCGCGAGAAGCTCGGCAACGTCTGTCTGTTTTATATATTCAGAAATACAGACAGACAGACGCAGACCGTCTGCCGGTAGTGTCGGCGTCTGCCGGTCGACCGTCTGCCGGTAGTCGTTCTCACGTTTTAGTAATGCTTTTGTCTCCTTCAGTGACGATTTTCTAAACGGATGATCTGCCTTTATCTTGATGCGCATGCCTTGTTCATCTGGCGTGCGAACAGTGAATTTAGCGACCACACCTCCTTCTTTTTCAATTACTGTCATTGCGTCGCGAACCCCACGAATTGAGGCACTTAGCTGCAACGCAAGTTTGCGATACGAGACGATTTGGTTGGCGCTGTCAGCTTCACACAAGGCTTGCCACAGCAACCACTGGACAGGTGCGAGCGGAATCCCTGTATCACCTGGTGATATGAAACTATCTTCATCTACCGTCAGACCGTCTGTCGGTAGATGAAGTGGTATTGCGGCTCGCGTTTCACTACCGTCAGACCGTCTGTCGGTCCCCACGTTTTGACTGACGGTCTGACGGTAGTACTGCCGGTCGACCGTCTGCCGTGGCAGACGGTCGACCGGTAGTGTGGGCAGACCGTCTGCCGGTAGTGATGATGCGTTGCCACTTACCTCTGGAACCTTGGCAAAAAGCTGCGTCGCTGCTTTAGGATTCGGACTCAAATACTTCGTATCGTCCGTCGACGCCAATGTAACCGCGAAGCCCTTTTCGAGTGCTGCCTTCCGCTGCTTCGGAGTAAGTGCCATATACGCTCCTAGCTAGCCGCGGCCTCGTCGTCCTCAGCACGAACAATGCGCAAGTTCGGGCTGTTGACGTCTATCAGCGAGAGCAATTCGCTTGTCGCATCCTGGTAATCTGTGTAACCGGAGCATTTCTCGTCGTACACGACCACCGGCAACCCACCAGTGGCGCTCTTCGAAAGGTCGGTATTACGGCGAATAAGGGTTTTCAACACGACGCCTTCAAATTCCTTGCGAACCTGTTGCGCCCAGTTCCGTTCAATCGAGTTGCGCATATCGAACATCGTTATCAGGATATACGCCCACGGTTGCGAACATTCGGTCTCTTCAAACGTCTGCCGGGCCCGTGCAATCAGGTGCGGCAGGCCTGTGACGGAGTGCTTCTCGGCTTGGGTAGGAATCAACAGTCCATCGCTCGCTCCCAACGCATTGCGGGTCAGGGGGCCTAAATGAACCGGACAATCAAAAACGATCAGATCGTAACGGTGGCGGAGCGGCTTCAGCTTGCGTCGAAGCCACGTGCCAGTCATCAGTACAGCTTCGTCAATATAACTGAGCTGATAATGGGACGGGAGCAAATCAAGACCTTCGACCGTGGCCGCATCGCGAATAATAATGCTCTCCAAGGCCGCATCTCGTGTGACATGACCGGCCAGAGTTTGCTGTACTTCTAAGTCCGGAAATCCGAGTTGATGTGTCGCGTTCATCTGTGCATCGAGGTCACAAATCAACACGCGCCGTCTCTTTCCATCAGGGCGCGGTAGCGTAGCTGCCATTGCTGCAACGTTCACTGCAGTGGTGGTTTTGCCGACGCCGCCCTTCGCGTTCAATACCGCAAATGAAATCGCCATTACCACTTCCTCCTCGACCGCTCTTTGCCAATGACCTGAGCCAGGCTCACTGGCGATCCACGCCAGCGGCCACCGGATTATCTCCATGTGGACCGCGCATAAATTCGTTCAACACTTGAGCGCTCAAACGCCATACCTTGCCAATTTTCCTGCCTGGCAGTTTGCCTTCGCGTAACCATTCATAAATGGTTCGTTCGGACACCTGCAGTTGAGCCGCTGCCTGCGGGACGGTAAGAATCTGACTTAGTACCGAAATTCGCGCATCACGATTTTCCATAGGCCACCACAGATAGCGCATCTACGTGCCAAAATAAAGAACCACACGCCCACAAAGCTCTGAATCTTCTAATACTTATAACATACGGTAGACGGTCTGCCGGTAGTGAGAGAAGCTCCAACTACGACCAGTGGACGACGCGCTTCGCGTCTCACGCCCGCGATGTAAAGTTTTGTTAGCTGTCAACTCCAGTTTACGTTCGTGTATGTCGTGCGACTTCAACAGCTTGCTATGCAATCGCGACAGGAAGGGTAAAGTGCTGACGACACTCTACCCGCGCTTTCACGGTCTTGCATTTGCGCGTTACACAAAAGACAAACAACATCGGCATTGTTTCTGCCGGCACGATCTTTGTTCCAGCGACGAGCGTCATAAAGTAACTATCGCCTGTCCGGGATCGGCCGCACCGCGTCATAAACTAAGACACGTTATTTGCAAAGGAGATGCGCATGACCCCTGAGAAAATCGCGCCGGAATTAATGCTTGCGTTTGAGGACTATCAACAAGAAGGACGAAGTGGGCTGGCGCTACACGCCCGCTCGCTTGGCGTGCTGCCTTCTGAGAACATTGTGAAACCCGCCCGTACTGTGGTTTTCATCCACTGTGATGACCAAGCGCGACTCGACCACCTGGCCCAGAGAGGTATTCGCATCAATCAGGCCATTGGCCGTATTCGTACAGCGATCCTGCCAATGGACGAACTGTCAACGCTGTCGGATGACCCTGCGGTGCAACGTATCTTTCCGTCGCGATACTTGCGCCTCTTAATGGACGTCGCTGCAGGCAAGGTCCACGTGCCGCAGTTCCGTGCAAGCAGTGGCCTCAACGGACAAGGTGTGATTGTCGGCGTGGTGGACAGTGGCATTGATCCCAACCATCCGGCATTTGCGGGACGAATCTTACGCATCTGGGATCAAACCCTGACCGGCCCAGGCGTGCCCGAAGGCGGCTATGGAGCTGAACTGACCGGCAACTTGCTGACGCTTTCGCGTGACACCAATGGGCACGGCACCCACGTTGCCGGCATTGCCTCTGGCAGTGATGCGACCTTCGGCGGTATCGCTCCGAACGCTGAACTTGTGATTGTTAAGTCTGATCTACAAGATACGCAGATCAGCGACGCAATCCGCTACATCTTTCGCATCGCGAATGGGTTAGGCCGACCGGCGGTCATCAATCTCAGTATCGGCGGCCATTTTGATGCACACGACGGAAGCGATTCTTTATCGCTGATTATCGACAGCGAGTCCGGACCCGGACGTATCATCTGCTGTGCTGCGGGTAACGAGGGCAATGACAACATACACGCGCAATCTACTGTGCTGCCTGGGACAAACAGGATGATGCAATTTCGCGTCCACTCGACGCAACTCAGACAGGCACTGCTCAACGGGTGGTATCCAGGGAGCGCATCCCTAGAGGTATCGATTCGCACCCCTGGAGGTTTCGTTACCCCGTGGCAGGCAGTCATTGCGGCTGGCAATCCAAGTCGACGCTATAACCTCCCGGACGCCCGCGTAACAGTTGTGACGCCTGGGCCAGACCCAGCCAACGGGGACCATAATTTTATCGTGGCGATGAACGGCGCCGGAGTGGGTAGCGTGTTACCCGCAGGCATCTGGCAGTTGCGGGTCCGTCATGCGTCGGGCACACAGGCACGCGTCGATGTCTGGACGCTTGATGGTCAGCAATCTCCGCAAGTGTTGTTTTCTGGCACCAGCGTACGTGACTCCATGAAAGTTGGTTCCCCAGGGACAGATGCTGCTGCGATCACCGTCGCTTCGTACACGACAAAAGACCAGTGGCGCGACATTGATGGTTCGCTGCGCTCTGTGGGCTTGGCGTTGGATACCATTTCGGATTTCAGTAGCGAAGGTCCACTGCGCAACGGAGCGCAGAAGCCTGACGTGGCCGCCCCGGGAGCGATGATTGTCTCAGCTTTATCAGCCGATTCACCAGCCAGCAGACCTTCAATGGTAAACTCTCGGTTCGTGGTCAACGCCGGCACCAGTATGGCAGCGCCGTTAGTGACTGGCATCGTTGCATTGTTGTTGCAACGAGACCGCAACTTAGATCCTGTGGGAGTAAAAGCGCTGCTCCGCGCTCACAGTAGCATTCCAGGTCGAGCCGCGGGAACATTTGACGCCAAATGGGGCTTTGGACTGATTGATGCGCTCGGTTTGTAGAACGATAGGTTTGGTGTCGCTCGTGCTGTACTACGGCTGCCAAGGGGACCATACTGGAGAGCGAGGAGCTGCTATGGACTACCAGAAAGTCGATGCTTCACTCGCTCTCGCGCTGTCCGATGTTCAAGACCAAGATGCGCGCGCGTTTCAGGTATTCATTCATGTGGCTCGCCCCCCAGGCCCTAAAGAACTTGCGTTGCTAGAAGACCTGGGAGTGACGGGGATCACCAGTGGCCGCAGCGTATACACAGCCACGTTGTCAGCAAATCAGGTCACGCAACTGTCGCACATGCCGTGGGTTCGCGCGCTGAAGTTGTCACAGAAACTCCGGCTGCTCAAACCCGACGCGTGAGCGACGTTTCCCGGCGCTCTACACCTTGATACCGTCGCGCTGCAACTCCGCTACGGTGGCAGTGCTAGCTACCGTCCCCTTCGGGTGTTGGTACCAACCGGGGGCACGGTCGTCGTCGAGCTCCTCGCGAACCTTGAGCACTGTGAGGAGGCCACCCATCGTGATGTAATCAAACGGGCCCGGGCCACCACGCATGGGAATGCTATTCTCTGGCACTTTCATGTGACCAGTATCTAAATGGATGCCGTGCTCGGCCATCCCATCGTGGCCCATGGTCATATAGTCCGGAAGCAAACGTCGCACTTGGGCATCCACCTCGGCTGCCTTGACCCCGATCATGTTGGGAAATTTGTCTCCCATTTGGTTCATCACATGATGTGTCATGTGGCAGTGCATGGCCCAATCGCCTGGTTCATCAGCGACAAATTCGATCGTGCGTGACTGGCCGATTGCGACCAGCACGGACGTTTCACGTTGTTGGGCTGAAAGCGGAATCTGTCCACCATCCGTTTCAGTGACGCGAAACTGATAGCCGTGCAGGTGGATCGGATGATGACTCATGGCTGCCACGTTGGCGAGGCGGATACGCACTCGCTCGCCTAGACGGACTGCCATTGGTGCGGTGGCCGGAAAGGCTTTGGCGTTGAAGGTAAAAATGTTGAAGTCGGTCATTTCATTTGGGTTTGGCCGTGACGTGCCGACATCGAGTCGCCACTCTGCGAGCATGAAAGCGAAATCGCGATCTGGTCTCTCTGCCTTGGGCTTTCGCGGATGAATGACAAACAATCCCATCGCCCCCAGTGCCATCTGAGTCATCTCATCGTGATGGGAGTGATACATGAAGGTACCGTGCTGTCGCAGGGTGAATTCGTAGCGAAACGTTGCTCCCGGCTTGATAACGGCCTGGGTCAAGCCTGCCACACCGTCCATCCCATTCGGTAAGAGAAGTCCATGCCAATGAACGCTGGTTGCCCCCGGCAGTTTATTGGTGACATAGACGCGCACGCGGTCACCTTCGACTGCCTCGATAGTTGGTCCATGCACGCGACCGTTGAAGCCCCAACAACGCGCATGTAGTCCGGGCGCAAACTGGTGCTCTACTTCCTCCGCTATCAGGTGATAGACCTTGATGCCGTTAACGACCTTCCACGCCAGTGACACGTTATTGGGTGTGATGACTGGAGTGTAGTCTTTGCCAGGTTCGCCAGGTGGTTGGGTCGGTTTCGGGTCAATACGGTCGAGCAGCGATTGAGGTGCAGTGCTGAGCACAGGGCGAGCCGTTGCCTGGTGATGTTGGTGGCTCAGATTCCCCTCAGTGGCTTCAACCTGGCGCAATAACACACCGGTGCTGCCAAGGGCCGCAGCGCCAGCGAGAAATCGGCGACGATTCAGAGTTCGAGATTTATGCTGTAGTTTCATACTGATGCTCGTGATGTTGTCTATTGCGTTATTGCAGCGTAGAGAAGGGAAGGCGCGGCAATTGTTCAAGCGTTGGTGCCGCTGGTGCGGCTTCAGTCGGCGGCAGCCGTCCCGCCAGCAGTAGCGTATGGTCAGCCTGCGCGAGCCAATACTCTCGCAGCGCATCTATGTAGCGAATACCCGCTTCGATCTGTTGCTCCTTCGCGCGTAACAGGTCGAGCGGTCCAATCTGCATGGCGTTGTACTGCAGCTGGGTTTGCTCCAGTACACGCTGCCGGACTGGCAAGACCACGTCACGATACTGGAGGGCGCGCTCGCGGTAGCCCTCTAGACGTGCACGCGTACTCCGTGCGATCGCCGCGATACGGACTGCAAGCGCCGTTCGTAACTCCCGCGCTTGACGAAGCTCGGCTTGGGCCCGAGCGATACGCGCTTGGCCGCGATCGAACAACGGCAGCGGTAGGATGAACGTTGGTCCAGGCTCCCACTCGCGCCCATCACGTTCGCCTTTCCCACCCACGACGACCTCTGGAAATAGGGCACTCGCTCGGTCGAGCCTCACGTTCTCGGCTGCTGCGACGATGAGCTGATCGGCAGCGGCTAAATCGAGGCTCTGTTTCATGGCTCTCGCCTCAAGATCTGCATTGGTCGCCGCTTCACGTGGGTCGAGCAGGCGGGCAGGGGTTACCGTCCACAAGAGTGCGTGTTCTCCCGAGAGACCCATGAGTAAATTGAGCCGCTCGCGGCTGTCTCGTGTCGCTATCTCAGCGAAGCGAAGGTCGGCTTTTGCTTCTTCAGCGAGTGCTTGCTCGGTTGCGACATCAAGTTCGCGCAGATTCCCGGCCTCACGCAGGCGTTGGGCGAGGTTGAAAGAAGCTGCAGTGGCAGCCGCCACCTGACGACGCATCTCTAGGGCTTGCTCATTGGCCTGGTGCGTATAGAAGGCTGTCTGGGTGCGCCAGACGGCATCTAACACGTCAGCGGCTACACGCAGCTTTGCCTCCTCAAATCGTGCAGTGGCGACTCGCTTGCGCAGCGGCGTATATAGGAAGTCAATCAAATCCATGGCGAGGCCAAATCCGAGATCAACGATACCACCAGCGATGGGAAACCCGCTGGTTACTCCGATCACTGGATTGTGCAGGAGGCTCGCCTGTACCAGATCAGCATGCGCAATACCGAGCCGGGCGTACAGGGCCTGCAATTCGCGGTTGTTGAGGAGTGCGATGCGCACGGCCTCCTCTTCGGTCAGACCCTCGGCCAAGCGCGAAGAGATCGCGTCCAGGCGCGGGGGTGACTCTTCGACGCCTGGTGTCCACGTGAGCTCAGGTGCACCACGGTCGTTCACTAGCTGTGCTACTTGGGGAAATCCGGCGTGAGGGTCGACAGCAACGGTCGCACACCCCTGCAGCCCAGTCATGAGGATGACCAGGCCAAAGACGATCTGGCATTTCATTCGTGCCCTCCATGTCTGCGAATGTCACGGTACTGCGTTGTGGACGGAAGGGCAGGAATCTAGAGCCGCAAAACAGAGAGCGCGAGATGCGACAAGCTACGTCCATGTGTGGCATGGCGCGAGCAGGTCAGGTGCGAAACACGCAGTGATGACGCGTCGTCGAGCAGGACGAGGGAGCACACTGTATTACGGATAGCGTTGTCCGATACTGCTCCTCGCAAGGCGTCAAAAGTCGAGGCCAAAAAGACATGCTCGCTGCAGTCGAAACAGTGAGTCGGCGCCCGTGGTGGAGCTGGAGTAGGAGAATGGCAGTCACCCTCCGCTGGGCTAGCTGCTGACACGTTGACAACCGCGGCTACTGCTAATCCGCGACTGGCGACGACGCACGTCTGCGAGCACTGGAACAGCATCACAGTTAGCAAGACGGTCACCAATGATGAGTGTCGCATACCTCCCACGCGATTCAGGCTAGCACAGCACGACGACCACTGTAAACTTACGTCGCGGAGCGCTATAGTCCTCAGCGGTGTTTGCGACCAATGCGTCAGCAGCGCGCCACTACTGCTATGAAGACAACTAAAGGAGACTGAGTATGCAGTCAAAGTATGGAGATGTCGCCGTTACCTTTGCGGATCACATTGCCACGTTAGAGATTCAGCGCGGGCCGAACAACTTCTTCGACATTGCGCTCATTGAGTCGCTGGCCGAGGCACTTGAGACGTTGGATAATCAAATGGACTGCCGCGCCATCGTCTTGGCCGCGGAAGGAAAGAACTTTTGTGCCGGGGCGAATTTTCATGGTGGTGCCGAACGGAGTGGACTCGACCGCAACCCTGAGAAGGGTAATCCGCTCTATGCAGCAGCGGTACGCTTATTCGCCTGCCGCAAGCCGATCGTCGGCGCGATTCAAGGTGCAGCCATCGGTGGTGGCTTCGGTTTGGCGTTGGTTCCTGACTTTCGTGTGGTATGTGCGGAGACACGTTTCGCCGCTAATTTCGTTGCCCTGGGATTTCATCCAGGTTTTGGCCTGACAACCACGCTCCCGCGCCTGGTTGGCCAGCAGCGTGCGAACCTCCTCTTCTACACCGGTCGTCGCATCAACGGTGAAGAAGCCCTGGCATGGGGGTTGGGTGACGTGTTCACCACAGTCGACAAGGTTCGATCGGCAGCTGTTGAGTTAGCCAAAGAAATTGCCGCCAATGCGCCGTTAGCGGTCCAATCCACGCGAGCCACCATGCGAGCCGGACTGGCCGCCGCGGTCAAGGCAGCAACCGATCAGGAGTTCAAGGAACAATCGTGGTTACAAAAGACTGAGGATCACAAAGAGGGCATCCGCGCGGTGGCGGAGCGCAGGCCGGGGAACTTTACGGGACGATAATTCCCACCACAGCCCACACCCCTCTCGTACACTTTCTCCGGTAAGTCATCGGATTTGTCATTCTGAGTCCTCCACAGCGCGCGGCGCGGAGCGTGGAGGCAGAAACGAGACAGTGCTATGCTTGGCGGCACGGCCCCGACAAGCTAAGACCGGCGTTGCCAATGGTGCTGCAGGAGCCCATTTCTGAGT
>VGTJ01000156.1 GCA_016874775.1 Deltaproteobacteria bacterium | reverse complement strand
CAAAGGCCTACAGGTCTCCGACGATGAGTTTCAAGCGCTCAATATCAAACCCGGTAAGTTTCATGGCGATTGGAACTATACGCTTCTTCCTCGCTCTTAATCGGTAACTTAATTCTTGCCCATGCCTAACTGAATTTGTGCCTCAGGTAGCCCCAGCTCCAAAGCCAGAAGCATGGCATACTGACTCATCCGAGTGAGGTGGTCACCACTACGGTGATCACGGAAATGCAGAGCGGTGGCAATGCGTAAGAGCACTTCATAGATGCCATGCTCGAATTCCTGTGCTTTTCGACGTTCGGCTTCGAAGGCCTTTCTGAATGTGGAGGTGAGGGTCTGTACCTGCTGTGACGTGACTCCGTTGACGTGATCTAGGTCTTGCTGGAGCTGCGAGAGCTGCTGTTGGAGTCCGTCGAGCAGGTGGAGCAGGTTAGGAGAGGGAGGATTCATGCCGGAACTCCTGTCTGTAACAAAATAGCGAGCAAGGCGGTGCTCTTGGGCGCGTGCCCCTGGCTCGTTCTGAAGAGCTATCGGGAGAACGAGCAATTCGTATAAACGAAAGTTCGTCCCCTATAGGCAACCCCTTCGAGGCTGTGGTAAGCCACAGCCTGACCCATAACATTCTGGGAACTTACACTGAATTTGATGGAAGCGATGTACACACGAAAAGGAGGAGCGAGCGATGGCATATGAAGCGATCATTTATGAGAAAGTGGAAGACAAAATCTTTCGCATTACCTTGAACCGGCCTGAGAAGCTCAACGCGATGAGTCGGCAGTTGCTGGCCGAATTAGATAGCGCGCTTGATGAGTTTGAGGCCAACAACGATGCGAGTGTGTTGATTGTTCGTGGTGCTGGCCGCGCCTTCTGTGCGGGATACGATCTGGCGCCGGTCGGCGGGTCGGGCGGCTTCACGGTGACAAGTGACCGCTGGGGATTACGTAAAATCGTCCAACGCTGGCAGCGACTGTGGAACTTGCCGAAGCCGACCATCGCGCAAGTGCATGGTTTTTGTTTAGCCGGGGCCACGGAGTTTGTTGGTCATTGTGATCTGGTGTTCGCCTCCGAAGATGCACAGTTCGGTCATCCAGCGGGAAGATCCCTTGGTGTGTTGCCCACGCTTTCGTTATGGCCGTACCTCATCGGCATTCGCAAGGCTAAGGAGTACTTTTTCACCGGCGATTCGATGTCTGCCCAAGAAGCGCTGGAGAATGGTCTGATCAATCGTGTCTACTCGAAAGACAAGCTTGAGGAAGAAGTCTTGGCTTATGCACGTCGTGTGGCAATGGTGCCGCTTGATCTGTTGACGCTGCACAAAGGTGCCACGAACCGGTTTGTCGAAATTATGGGGATCTATGCTGCAGAACAGTCGGCTGCGGAATATGACGTGATTGCTCATCAGACCGTGACCGTAAAGAACGAAGTGAAGAAGATGGCAGATCGCGGCCTCAAAGACGCGCTGCGTGATCGTGATAAACCGTTTACGGGGAAGAAGTAACGAGAGCTCTGTTTGCTAAGTCCAACCACAGGAAAACTGCGGGATCTCGTCCTTCTGAGACGAAGCGTAGCTGAGGCGAAGAATCGCTCCCCCTCCACCCTTGAGATTCCTCGTCGCTGCACTCCTCAGAATGACAGCCCATCGGCATTCTTGTGACTGTACGTAGGTACATGCCCTGTTCGTGCTTCGCCAAGCGCAGGACCGGCTTGGCGAAGAGTGGTCGACAGAACTTCTTGTGCTATTTCAAAAAGGATGTTTATAGGAGTGTGCTGCTATGCAAGGACAAGACGGACGTCGCATTTACCTCATGCGTCACGGAGAGACATTGTACCAATCTCGTGCTGCCGAAGGGGCGTTGGGAAATGGCGAATTAACCGAACGTGGACGTGAGCAAGTTGCTTCGGTCGCACTGCTGTTTCGTGGCGTTCCGCTTGATCGTGTCTATGCGAGTCCTTTGTCCCGTGCCCAGGAGACCGCGCAGCTCGTTGCTAAAGAAAAGGGGCTCGATGTGCTGATCTCTGACGACCTGCGCGAGATCACGCCCGATGAAGCCGCGGTGGCAAAGCTTTCACCAGCAGACACCCTGCGCGAGGTGCAACGCTTTTTTAAGGAGTCCGCAACGAGTTGGGATGAACCATATCTTGGTGGGGAAAGCTTTCACCAGGTACAAGAACGTGGCGTACGTTTTTTCAACTCTTTGATGAGCCAAGACGATTGGCACACGACCCTGGTGGTTGCGCACGGTGGGTTGAATAACGCGCTCCTGGCGTATGTCACTGGCGTGACCAGTGGGCGCTTGCTGAACATTGAACAAGACTTTGCGTGTATCAATGTGATCGATATCGTGCATGGCAAGCCGATGCTGCGACTCGCGAACTTTACCTTATATGACCAACTCAAGATCAACCTGCGGGTCCACAGTATCGACCTTATTCTCAAATTGTTAGTTGAGCGGGGAATCGTCAAAAAGTAAGGAGGGAGTATGTTCACTCTGTACACGTATCCGATGTCAGGTAATGGCCGCAAAGTGCATATGTGCCTTGAAGAGGTCGGCGCGCAATATGAAATCTCGCGGATTGATCTTCTCAAAGGTGAGCAGAAAAATCCCGACTATCTCAAGCTCAATCCCAACGGCAAAGTGCCAACCCTGAAAGATGACAACTTCATCCTGTGGGAGTCGAATGCCGTCCTGCTGTATCTGGCGGAGAAATATCCTACGGCGAAGCTGCTTCCGACTAATGGGCAGGACCGGGCACGAGTGTTTCAGTGGCTGTTGTTTGAACAGACGACTTTTCGTCCTCCTCTGTCGACGTTGGTACGTCAGACCCGTTTCGTCCCCGTAGAGCAGCAAGACAAAAACCTCATCGCTCAACAGTGGAATGAGGTCCGTGCGAACATGGGAATTCTGCAGACCGCACTCATGGGACGTGAGTATCTCGGCGGTACCTTCTCAGTTGGTGATATGGCGGTGTTGCCCTATGTCTATCTGGCCACGGATTTAGGGTTGGACATCGCGCCGTGGGAAGGCGTGACTGCGTATTATAAGCGGCTTACTGCCCGTCCAACCTGGCAAAAAGTGATTGGCTGGAAATAAGCTGTGACGGTATTTGTTAGCCTGGCTTATAGTGCGTAGGGAAAAATGCCTGATAAGCCAAGACGTTACAAAATTTTAACGTTGCTAACACAATAGTAATGAAATTTTTCTTGACTTCATTTCAAGCCGGGCTTATGTAGTCGAATTAAACTATTTTGAAGAAAGTATGTAGTGAGCGTTCAACTCGTCATCCTTGGTCTCCTTTCGGAAAAGCCTCGCCACGGCTATGAACTTCGCCAAGAAGTCGAACGTCGCCTCTACGCGACCTATATCAACCTCAGTGGAGGTTCTCTGTATTACAACCTCGGGCAGTTGGAACGAGCCGGGTATGTGGAAAAAACCCGCGTCGAGCAGCAAGGCCGGTACCCAGTCCGTAGTGTCTACCAGATTACTCCGACCGGAACTGCCCATTTTCGTATCGAGCTGCGTAAACTTTTATTTGACCCCGAGGGGCGAGAAAGGGTATTTGACCCGTTTAACACTGCCCTGGCCTTTGGGCACTTTGTCGAAGAAGAGGAACTGCGTGAGGCAGTGATGGCACATCTCAAATGGGCGCAAGAGCGCGCGGCATGGATTCGTGGCCAGCAGAAATTTTGGCAAGAACAGGAAATTTCCTTTGCTCAAGCCAAGATTATCGAGCATGGACTTGCGCACTATGAGGCAGAGATTCGCTGGTTAGAGGAATTTCTGCATGATCTTGGTCGTCGGGAAACCCAGGTGCTGAAGCAGGAGCCGCACGCGAGCGTCTCATAGCATACGTACAGAAGAAGAGTTGAGTCTTAAAGTAAGGAGGATTCCATTGTGGAAAGCCAAGCAGGGTTAAGCGTTCTCGATATGATTCAACAGGGGTGGTACATCACCTACCCTTTAATCATCACCTCAATCATGACCATCACGGTTATTTGCGAGCGTCTCTGGGCGCTACGCGGATTGATCGGTGGGACCTTACGGGTTGCTGGTGGGCTCGTTGGTAAACTGCAAAAGGGGGATTTCAAAGGAGCGCTGACCTCCGCCCAACAGGACAAAAACGCTCCCGCCGCACGCATCTTCCGCGATGTGATTTCTCAACAAGACGGGGAGTCGCTTGAGTATCTTTCTGAAGTTGTCGAAGACCGGCGCTTTGAAGAGATCGATGCCCTCAAAGGGGCGATCTGGATTCTCGGAACGGTTGCTGTCAGCGCTCCGTTCATCGGGCTGCTTGGCACCGTGGTTGGTATCATCAAGTCGTTCCACAACATGTCGGTAGCTGGCAGTGGTGGGTTTGCGGTCGTTGCTGGTGGTATTTCTGAAGCTTTAGTGGCTACTGCGCTTGGGTTAGCCGTCGCGATCGTTGCGGTTATTTTCTACAACTATTTTCAGACCAAGCTTGAGCGCATTGAGTCGGCTATGACGATCGCTTCTGACCGCGTGCTCGAAGCCATTCGCTTAGGGAGGAAAGCTCATGGGAATGTCTAGCCCACGTAAGAAAAAAGGCAGCAGCTCGGCCATCATGGCTGAGATCAACATTACTCCGCTGACCGACATCTTCTTGGTGCTGTTGATCATCTTCATGGTCACCAGCGTGGCGATGGTGCAATCGGGTGCCAACATCAACCTGCCTGAGGTTGAAGAGACGAAATCCGAACCACGACAGATTGTGATTATGGTGACGCCGAAAAAAGAAATCTTTATTAACAACACACCCACCACTTTGGCTGATCTCGAACAATTTCTTCGCCCACTGATTACCGCGCAACCTGATATTCCTGTGGTGTTAGAAGGGGATAAGGAAGTGTTGATGGGTGATGCAGTACAGATTCTCGCTATTGCGCAAAAGGCTGGTGCAAAAACAATCGCTGTAGCTTCTGAAAAAAGGGCAAGCTAACCGCTTTCCTCCAGAGCGAAACCGGGTGACTTATGGCTGAACAACGAAAACAATCACCACCGCCGACGTCTGTTCAACAAGAGTTGCAAGAAGACCTGTGGCTGTATCGTGGGCAGCGGGTTGGCAAGAATGCTCGCTGGTTTGCTATCTCCGCGGTTGCTCATGTGTTGTTGCTTGGACTGTTTGCCACAGTGTCGATGACGATGGTGCAGCGACAGCGTGATCAGGTCAAGATTGCGAAAGTCCAAGATCTGGCGCCGTCGCTCGAAGAGCAAGAGCGCATGAAGAAGGCGCAGGCGGAAGACAAAAAGCCTGAAGACTGGGAAGGCGAGCCTTCGTTGAAGGACTTACCTGGCGTACTCAAGATGGAGCAGTTGGCACCAAAGAAGGCGTCGACGCCAGCCGGTCCGCCACCAGAAGTGGGGAACGTGCAAGCGGTTCGTGCACCGGTGATGCCGGTAGCTCCTCCCCCACCAGCAGCACGAACACTGCCCGTGATTGAAGGGCTTGGGCCCGGCGTCATTCAGGTGAGTAACACTGGCCGAGAGAATGGTGTCGGCCAGTTTTCGAATCTTAATGCGATCGGAAACATTGGTGGCGCGGTTGGCGGCCTTGGTGGAGAGGGTGGTGATTATGTTGGTGGGTTGCGTAAAGTTGGGCTCGATGTTGCCCTGGTGATCGACGCGACTGACAGCATGCAGTTCGTGGCAGATTCCCTCAAATCGCGATTACTCAAACTCATCTCTTCTTTGCACAAGATGGTGCCGACGACGCGCATCGGTATTGTTGCCTATCGCGACAAAGGTGAAGAGTACGTCACAAAATGGGTGGATCTCAGCTTCTCGACCAGCAAGTTGCAGGACTTCGTTTCCAACCTCCAAGCCGGTGGAGGTGGCGATTGGCCGGAGGCGGTATTTGACGGACTCGAAGCTGCAGTCAACGACCTTAAATGGCGGAAAAACTCTAAGCGTGTCATCGTGCTGGTGGCAGGCTCCCCACCACATCCAGAGTCTGTCAGCAATGTGCTGGGTTTAGTGCAAAACTTCCAAGCCCAGGGTGGGATGGTGAGCGTGTTGGATATGGCTGAGAAGATGCACGAAGATTTTGAACGTGTCATCTACCGAACCAGTGCCCAGCTCGAAGGCAAGCCTCATAAAACGAGCCCATTGCCTGGGTTCTACCAAGAGTTCCGCAGTACGATGTCGTCAATCGCCAAGGCCGGTGGTGGCGAGTTCATTCCACTGACTGAGGACAAAGCCCTGACCAAGCAGATTATCGTGATGACGTTTGGTTCACGCTGGCAGACAGAAATGGCGAAGTGGTTGCGTGATCTAGAATAACCGCAGGGCGGTTGCGATCGATGACAGCATAAGGTAGGGGCAGGAGCGCATCCTGCCCCTACTCTTCTCTAGAGGAGAGTGTGACAAGCGCAGAGTTTCGACAAGGAGAGTCGCAGTGCAACTGTTGGTGATTTTTTCTTTGCTATGTTCGCTAGTGTTCTCGTTGCCGCAAACGAGTAATGCCGACACCGTCGCAGGCTTACTCGGGCAAGCGCGCAGTGCCAACGCCCAAGTGCGGGGACTCAAAAAAGGCAGCGTGAGTGATAAACAACAAGCGGTTCAGATTCTTGGTCCAGTCGTGCTTGGCGTCGTCGGAGCCTCTGACCTGGCAAACGCCGCGCAAACACAGCGCGGCACAGTTCGTGAGCTGTGCGACACTCTCAACGATCCCCTCGAAGACATCTACAACGATGCTTTCTCTGACATTAACCGCATGAGTAAGCACGTGATGGATATCGATGGCGATCTCGAAGCGCTGTACGAAACGCGTGAATGGAAAGACGCGCAACTGGTTGGCTCGCAATCGCTCTACTTTCTCAACTGGCTTCGGTACATTTGCTCATTTGTCGCTGACGGGGGAAAGCGGAAGGAGATGTTGCAGAAAGCCGCGGACGGCTTTGGTGAATTTGCTGTTGGTAAACAGGGCTCGCAACTGAAACGAGAAAGCCTCTTTGGTCGTGCCTTAGCGGAGAAAGAACTGCGACAATATGACTGGGCGATTCGGGATCTGGAGTTGCTCCTGCAAGATGCTGGTCTCCCTGATGATATGGAACGCAAAGTGCGTGCAGGCCTTGCTGACGCAAAAGCCAGAAAAGCTCGCGGCGGCAATCAGAAAGATGACGAGGAAGAAAAGGCACCAGCGCAACCCACGCCTGAAGATATTGCCAAGGCGCACTTAGACAGGGCGCGAACTCTTTTCGATCGCCGTCGTAAGGAGACTGGAGCAACCCGTGAAAAGACGCTGCTTGAGGCGATCGCCCATGCTGAGGAAGCGAAAAAGAAAAGCGACAAAGTCAAAGCAGCAGCAGACGCCTTAGTCAAGGAAGAACTCACGCCCGAAGAAGCTGCCATGCTGGAGGAAGATCGTAATCCGTTTCCACAGTGGAAAGAAGCAACGGAGATGTTACGTACACAGAACTACTCTGCTGCCGTGCCGTTGCTCAAAGAAGTCGTGGCCTCAGATGATCCTCGCGCCAAAGGTCATCGTCGTGACGCCTTGTACTTTCTTGGTGCTGGTCTTTTCCAACAAGGCGAATATCGACAAAGTATCGAGCGTATCGATGAATTCTTTGGTAACGATGGCGCTCCGGCACGCTACGGTTCTGATGCCGCGTATCTCCGCTTCAAAGCGGCTGAGAAGCTTTATTCGAGTCCTCCACAACCGCCATCAGATGAGACCATCAAACTGTATCTGACCATGACGAGGGAATTTATTCGCCGCTATCCGACGCACAAGTCGATTTATGAGGCATACT
Organism: Deltaproteobacteria bacterium; assembly: GCA_016874775.1. Lineage (NCBI taxonomy): Bacteria > Pseudomonadati > Myxococcota > Myxococcia > Deltaproteobacteria bacterium. The sequence continues at coordinate 7,490 of VGTJ01000156.1, read as the reverse complement.
TCCGGCTCGGTGAGTATGAACAAACGCAAAAGAACTTTCTGAGCGCGACTGATTACTATCAGAAAGTGACAGGCGACGTGCCCTTCCGCGTGCGTGCGGATTTTGCCACCCTGCAGAGCTATTCAGCGTTACAGCAAGCGCTGGATGAAAAGAGACCAGTGAGCATTAGTGAAAAAGACCTTCGCTCTCGCACGGGATCTGCGCTGCAATCGTTCTGGAAGAGTCTTGCCCTGCTCGATCAAAACCCTGGGCAGGGGAACGCAATTAAGGAACTCAAAGACTGGCGTGGAAAAGCGACTTTTATGCAGGCCGTCCATCTTGGCAAAGACATGGATGGGAACGCCCCAGCACTGGTGACCCTACTGCAAGATTTTGAGCGGAAGTATCCGGAACAGGGTGAAGCATTTGAATCAGTCTCTCGTACCCGTCTGATTGCGTTGCAAAAAACCGGACGCTACGCCGAACTGGAAAAGGAAACTGAGCGCATTCTTGCCACCTATAAAGGTGAACAACAGAAGGAGTTGCTGAAGGGGCTGAATCAGGTGCTCACCTCAGATATCAAGCGCCTGGACAAAGGTGACGACAAGAACAAAGACAATCTTCTGGCGGCGAAACGTACCCTGGCGCGGTTGCATGCGGAACGACTCAGGCGTGCCGACGACTTTGGACCTGAGGAATCTCCAGAACAGTTCAAATACGATCTCGCGCAACTGTATCTCGACATTAAAGACTACGATAAGGCGGGACAAATTTATCAGGAACTGCGGACGGGGAAATTTTCCTTAGCCGCACTCGCGGGGCTTGCCCAGATTGCCGATGTCAAAGGCAACACCGATCAAGCCTTCGCTCTGTGGGGAGATCTGTTAAAAGAGACCAAACCCGGTGAACCGGCCTGGTTCCGTGGGACCTACGGTGTTGCCCAACTCCAAACCAAACAAGGTAACAAAGACCTGTCATGTAAAACCATTAGTGATGCATTCGTCAGAATTAGCCAACTGCCTGACCAGAGCCTCCGCCGACGTATTCAAGACTTGTCAATGCAGAGTTGTAAGAAGTGAAGAAAGTAGTCAGGAGTCAGCATCCAGTAGTCAGGAGAGAAGACAATAAAATCCATGCTGGCTACAGGCTACTGACTACTGGCTACTCTTTTATTCTTCCCTGAATCCTACAGCCTAAAGCCCGTCTTCAGTGCTCTTCCCCTCTTTCGTCGACTCCGATAGATATACGGCCTATGTCAACAGAACCGATCTCTGGGGGATTGTGGTTTTTCATTGCCAAAGGCGGGCTATTGATGATCCCGCTCATCATTCTGTCCATCGTGGCCCTGACTATCGCACTCGCGAAATTCTGGGAACTGTGGCGCTTTCGCACCCGCCTCAATAAGCTGACCAAGCGGCTCTATGCCTTTGTCCAAGATGGCAACATCTCAGGAGCGCTGCAGACGAGTCGGGAAGATGAGACCGCGCTTGGTCGTGTGTTCGAGAGTGCCGTTATCCATCGCGCACAAGAGCGGGGAGATGTGACCCGACGGCTGGAACGTCTCGGTGGCGATGTCATTGCCGAATTGGAATCGTACATGAGCGCCCTCGCCTCGATTATTGGCGTCGCTCCCATGATCGGTTTTCTCGGGACGATTATTGGTCTGATCAAAGCCTTCATGAACTGGGAGACGATTGGTGATCGCATTACTATCAACGTCTTGGCTGGTGGTATTTACGAAGCGATGATCACCACTGCTGCGGGGTTGATGGTCGCGATCCCGTATTACCTGATCTACAATCACTTGACCGGCAAGATCGCCAATCTGACACGATTGACCGAAGAACATACCGAAGAATTTGTCGACCTCATCGCCGAAACGAACGTCAAGGAGCCAGTCCGCCATGCGCTTTAAGCAGCACCGGAAGGCCATGCTCAGCATGGAGTCGGTGGCGATCACCGACATCATTATGAACATGTTCATCTTCTTCTTTATCACATTTAGTTTTCTGGCGACATTCAATAAATCAAATGAGGGTCAGGTCGATGTCAGTCTTCCCAAAGCGACTTCTGCCGCTCCGTTGGTAGAAAAGAAAAGTTTGTCGGTGAACCTCACCAAAGACGGTGGCCTCTTTTTGAATGAGACTCCTATGACTGCCGAGCAGCTCAAAACGCGTTTACAAGAAGAAAAAACCCAGGGCGCAGAAGTGACCCTGGTCGTACGAGCCGACAAGGAAGTCCAGCATGGCCGTGTGGTCGAGGTCATGGACATTGCTCGTAACGAGGGCATGAATAAGCTGGCGATTGGTGCCCAGTCACGTTAGCAACGAGGGAAGTGGCGAAACGGAGAACAGAGGAAACGGAAGAGCAAGGAGAATACCTCCTTTTCCCCTTTCGCCGTCTTTCCCCTGCGCCTTTCCCTGATATGCAAACTGCGTGGCAACAACACAACCTGACTGCGATCAATCATCGCTTAGCTGCGCTCAAGCGGCTTCCGACCGGCCTCATCTTCGAGCGCAAGTCGCAATATAACCACATCGTCGTTCGTAAGACCTCAGATCAACTGCTCCTCTGCTATCGACATGACCGGCATCGCACCGAAGAAGTCGAGTCGCGCCTTGATCCAGAGAATCCTCTTGCACTGCTGTCGGATTACACGCAAGCGATGCTGTTAGCTCTGGCCTGGCAACCACAGCCACAGCGCGTGTTGTTGCTCGGCCTTGGTGGTGGCCGCTTGCAGATGGTGCTGCATCACTATCTTGAACAGGTGCAGCTCTATACCGTCGAGCTAGATCCCGAGGTGGTTGACGTCGCGCAACGTTTCTTCGCCTGGCAGACCGACGAGCGCCAACACCTGGTCATCAAAGACGGACGCGATTACCTGCGTGGCTTTCCCACCGAAGCGCCATATGACATCATTCTTCTTGATGCCTTTCAGGTCAGCGGCATTCCTGTACACTTGTGTACGCGCGAGTTCTTTGCCGAGTGTCGAGCAAACCTCGCTCCTGATGGGATTGTGGCAACTAATCTCCATGCATCGACGGCGATTTATGATTCGCTCCGCAAAACCTTCGCCATGTCGTTTCGTTCGACCACGGCGTTTCGTTTAGTTGGTGGCAATGTGGTCGTGGTTGGTAGTGAATCTGAGCGGTTGGGATTGCCAGAGATTCGCGAACGCATTGCTGCGGTACAGACGCGGTGTGGCTTTGACTTCGGTTTAGCAGAACTCGCCCGTCGCGAATCTTCTGGCGCACCGTATCGTCAAAGCGCCCCGATTTTGCGCGATGCGTACACAGCGATGGGGGAGATGCCATCACGCTGAGTGCTATTGCCGGGAAAGCCAGCCGTAATTGCTGCCCTCTCCCGCAGAAGTTCCGCGAACTTTGGACTTTGAACTTTAGACTTTGCCCTACTTCGTATACCGCTCAATCTCCGCTTCCACCTCTTTAGGTCGATAAAACTCCTTGACCAAATCCTCTGCGGCGTAAGAGTTGAGAGTCTCGTCCTCCGTGTAGCGCAGATACCGCATCCCTTCCGGGCTGGCGTCGAACCGACCATCGGGCAATAAATCCAACCATGCTCCAGGTCCGAAACTGTAACGATAGAGAAACGTTGCACACGAAGTGACATCCCAAAATTGCAAACGACCAGCTGCACCAGCGGCGACCAGGTATTTGCCATTGGGGGCAAACTGTACAGAATACACGGGTCCCAGATGTCCTGCTAACACTGCTTCACTCTTGCCATTCTCTACCGTCCACAGGCGCACGCTGTGGTCGCTACTACCCGAGGCTAAGGTCTGCCCAATGGGAGTAAAAGCGACTGACCGTACCCAGTTTTTATGGCCTTGAAGTACCCGCAGTTCTTGGCCTGTGTTAACTGCCCACAGACGTACGCTATAGTCATCACCACTTGACGCGAGAATGAGACCGTCAGAAGCAAAAGCAATCGACCATACTATATTTCGGTGACCTTGGAGGACGTAGAGTTCCTTGCCGCTACTAACGGCCCACAGTCGTACGCTGGTATCGGCACTAGCAGAAGCTAAGGTTTGTCCATCGGGAGCAAAAACAACCGACCGTATCGAGTCTTGATGGCCCTGGAGAATACGGGATTCCTCATCGGTGTTCACGGCCCAGAGACGGACACTGTAATCGGCACTGGCAGAGGCCAGGGTTTGTCCATCGGGGGCAAAAGCAATCGATCGTACTGAATCCTGGTGACCTCGCAGGATACGCAGTTCTTTCCCAGTGCTCACAGCCCACAATCGTATACTCGCGTCATCACTAGCAGAGGCCAGGGTTTGTCCATCAGGGGCAAAAGCAATCGATCGTACTGAGTCCTGGTGACCTCGCAGGATACGCAGTTCTTTCCCAGTACTCACAGCCCACAATCGTATACTCGCGTCATCACTAGCAGAGGCCAGGGTTTGTCCATCAGGGGCAAAAGCGACTGATGTTACCGAGTTTTGATGCCCCTTGAGGATGTGGAGGACTTGGCTGGTACGGACTGTCCACAAACAGATACTTTTGTCAGCACCAGCGGAGGCTAAGATTTGCCCGTCGGAGGCAAAAGCAACTGACGATACAGGATGCTGATGGCCTTGGAGGATACAAAGTTCCTTGCCGCTACTAACGGCCCACAGTCGTATGGTAGTGTCGTCACTGGCGGAGGCCAGGGTTTGTCCATCAGGAGTAAAGGTGATGGCCTGTACCGAGTTCTGATGGCCTTGGAGGATACAAAGTTCCTTGCCGCTACTGACTTCCCACAGTCGTATGGTAGTGTCGTCACTGGCGGAGGCCAGGGTTTGTCCATCAGGAGTAAAGGTGATGGCCTGTATCGAGTTCTGATGGCCTTGGAGAGCATGTAGCAGTTGGTAATCGCTAGTGCGGTAAAGGCGAATGATACCGTCGTTACTAGCAGCAGCTAGAAGCTCACAGCCCGGACTGTATGCTATCGTTGTGACTGAAAGTGCATGATGACGTTGGACAACTGGCTGAACCGTGTTGTGTGAAAAAGTGTTACGTGAGGCGAGACCTACGCATTTCTCGATCTGTGCTGAGGTAATGCTTGCTGAGTTAATCGTTGCATCAGTGAAGTCACAATTAGTCAACTGCGAGCCAGTAAGGGAGATTCCCCTTAATTGTCCGTGACGGAAGTCTACATGCTCAATTACTGCTCTTTCAAGTCGTGCGTCCTGAAGAATCGCATGCTGACAATGTGTACCTATGATGAGAGTCTGGTTCAAGTTGGCTTTGGTCAGGTCAGCGCCATTAAGATTACTGTCAAGTAAATCGGCGCCCTCAAGGACGATTTCTTGTAACTTGGCACCGGTAAGTTCTAAACAGGCAGGAATTCGTTGCGCAAATATATTTTGCAAAGTCTCTACGTTATCAATTTTCTCTTCCATTCCACAACTGATGCGTCCGCTCCAATAGAGAATTTGCAACGCGTTCTCTGACAAATTTAGGGTGTAGCTCGTGGTCAAAATAGTTTGCAGCGGTGCAACTGTCGTTTGCCGCTCGTCTAACAAGGTCAGGAAGTAGATGACTTTACGATCAAAGCGACGAGTATTGAGTACCTGGGTCTGGCGACGGGATAGGTCGTCGAGAATTTTGCGAGCGAGGAAAAACTCCATGAACGAGCGATGAACAAACGAGAAGTTGCCATTGTCGTCACGCTTGAGGAAGGTCGCAGCCTGCATCTCACGGGCGATGTCTTCGACCTCCTCAACACCAAAGTCGATGCTTTTGTTGGCAGCGAGTTTCTCCACGAACGGCACCAGCTCTTTGTAGTGGATACTATCCTTCTCCTCGTGCCACATACGCCAGGCCAGTTCGAGCATTAACTGCAGCTTGAGGGTCTTGTCGAGAATCCGTCCTTTGGTTTCCTCACGGTCTACCCAGAAGTTGGTGTAAACGGTGTAGAGGTTTGCTGCATTGATCCTCTGGTCGTCCACCAGTTTAGGCAGTGATTTGACGATCATATCGAGCAGCAAAGGTCGATGTGCTAATTCCTGCAGGTTGTGAATCTTTTGAATTGTCTGCCAGTCGTCCTTGAAAGTTTGCGCTCGCGCCTTACGTAGATACTCCTGGATTTGCGTGTCGTCGAACTCTTGTAAGTAAACGACCTCAGCTCCGGACTGTTGCTTCAACTCGCGATAGAGGTCGGTCTCGACCTGTGACAAACGTGGACCTCGGTCGATCAACCTGACTTGTTCATTGCGATCTTTGAAGTAATGGGTACGGCAGGTGAGGATGACTTTGCCACTCTGTTCCGCTGCCCGCCGCAGTTCATGAAAGTTACTACGTGTGACTTCCCAACGTACGCGATCAGCCATTTCATCAAAGGCATCGAAGAAAAGAATAATCTTGCCTAAGTGCACCAAATGTTCAAAGCGCGGAAAAGCCAGCGACAGGTTACGATCAGCGAAGTGCTTGACGATGATGCCTGACAGCGAGACTTCCTTGCGCACTTCTTTGAGGGGAATCAGCACCGGTGCCGGATGGCGCAACGGATCATCACGAAAACTCCGCGCGAGATTGTAAGCCAGAAAACCGGCCAATGTACTTTTGCCAGTGCCGAGGTCACCGAGCACGACGAGGAAGTTACTTCGCGTATCGCCAAGCCATTTGGCGAAATGTGGGATCGCCACCTGCTTCTCGTAGGTGACATCAGTGACGAGATTTGGGCGAATAAACCAATCTTGTCCTTCCCAGTGTTTGTTGGTTTGCGCTTTGTAGTCGTTGATCAGATGTTCGACATACGAGGAGAGCGGTACTAACTCAGCCAGCAGTTCAGGATACGTGGTGCAGTCGATACCTCCTTCATCGAGTGCCGTGCGTGTGTCAGCGGCAAAACCTTGCGATGAAACAGCAATCCAACGGTGCTTCGGCAGCTTTTTCTGGGTGATATTTTGTTGAGCGAGAATCTGATCTCGTTCGGTTGCAGTGATACGTTTATCTTTGCATTCAATGATCGCTTGCGTTCGTAAGCCACCCTCGCGTTTCTCAATCTGCAGGTCAACCTGCATGCCGCTGAGCTGAAGGTCCTGCTTCACCTCGAAACCGAGTAAGCGATACAGCGTCGCAACTTCATCTTCAAAACGTTTGCCTCTTTGCTGGTTCAACCGACCACGTTTAGCCGCATCTGGCTCGTACTCACGAAACTCGATCGGGTCTTCGCGAGTGAATTGTTGCTTAGAGTCTGGTCGAAAAGTTCTCAAATGAAATTAAGGGGTTGTAATTTAAAAGGAAACACGAAACACGGACACCAATATGGTCCCAGCGCTCCAGATGTACTCGGCAGAGACAATCTGACTCCTCTTGCGCAGATGTATCACAATACAATGCCCCTAGATTTATTTGGAAACTTCTTGGACAGACTCTTAGAGAGTGTTTTGAAAAAGGGATTGGTAAGCTTGAGGGATGAATACACTGCCGCGAGTTTATCCAACGGACCTGACCATGACCGAATGGACACAATTGAAGAGCTTCTTTCCCCCGGCCTCT
>VGTJ01000155.1 GCA_016874775.1 Deltaproteobacteria bacterium | reverse complement strand
GCATGCTCCTAAGATCATCGCGTGTTCCCTTCTCTCTCCCTGAACTTGAGTTTCTCCCCACGACACGCGCCTATCTCAGCAGAACCCGCGAAATCATGAAAGATTCAGACCTTTACAGGGATGCCCAGTGTTGCTCCCCACCTGTCAACTGCAAGGTGAGAAGGTGAGACAGCGTACGAGAAAACTCGTGGCTGTGTTTGACAATTAACTGTCGCGTTGTTTCCTGTGGACGCCGGCGATAATTGCTGAGCCACAACGCGACTTCAGCGATAGCAGCTTCAAGGTCGAGAATCGCTTCAACTTTCTCGAACATCTGCGCTCTTGTCCGATCGGCGAGCGGTTGCAGCTGTTGATCGATAATCACATCGATGGCTTCGACGTGCTCCATCACTGCTTCGTCGAGTACCGCATGGTCATTGCGCTTTTGCATCAAGGCGTGACCGGCAGTTTTGAACTGTGCATACTTCTCGCCAATAGCGAGACCAGCATCCTTGGCCCGCTGGCTGCGACTGAGGCGTACATAATCGGCATAAAAGCGCTCAAAGTCAGCTTCATCGCGCTTGACTTCCTCGCTGGCAAGCGAATCCTGCGCATTAAGGTATTTCAATACCGCGAGTCCCATACCATTGACGTTAATTTCCATCTCATAGGCAGCGGCGGTGATGGGCTGTTCGATGTCTGCCAGTTCTTGCATCGCGATGTTGACAGAAGAGAGTCCACGATACACGACCAAGAGGGAGACCGTGCTGATACCGACCAGCAACGCTAAACCACTGGTGATTTTTCTTCCGACGGTCCAATACATAATGACAGACGGTGACAGCGAAAAATAGATCAGCTCTTACCATTGCAAGAAACGAGGGGGCTTAGCAAGTAAGGAGAAGCAAAAAAAGATTCGCAAAGCAGCGAGAGGCCTCGTGGTGTGCCTCGCGCTGTTTTCCTTTGTGCGAAAGAGTAACTCGCAGAGAGGATGCTTGCACGATGAAGAAATCCCCAAAACGTATCAGGAGAACTCTGAACGTTACGTGACGCAAATCAGAAATTTTCTGAGGCTACTTCACAGGTTTTTCTGAAGTTTTTCTCTTTGTTGAGACTGCCATCGTATGCATAATGAGCAGCGTCAGAGAGAACAATCACAGGATGTTTTATCTGATGAACGGAAGGTGAGCTGATTGGTGCGTAACCGCTTCTTTTCTGTGGAGAAGCGCATAGCGAAGAAGGAGTCCGAGTATGCAAAAACGTCGAATAGGGAGAACGTCACTCGCGTTGGCTCTCGGCGCGATGTTAGGAAGCACGGCCCCAGCTTTTGCCGAAGAGACAGTCTGTACCGGCACGATCGGTCCAGTAACGCTTGACAACATTCTTGTACCGAGTGGCAGCACGTGCACGCTCAATGGCACGCGGGCCCAAGGTACGGTGCAAGTGTCGAGCGGTGCAACATTGAGTGCCAGTGGCGTGCGAGTGACTGGGAACATTCAGGCAGAAGGTGCACGAGCCGTCTTTGTGAATCCCGGGTCATTTGTCGGCGGAAACATCCAGATCAAGCAAGGCGGCAGTGCTAGGCTTGACCGCGCTACGGTGGATGGCGATGTGCAACTGGAATCGAACCGTGGCCCCCTCCGCGCCACGCGCAACGATGTCGGTGGCAATATGCAGGTGTTCCAGAACACTGGTGGTGTGACGCTCTTGAACAATCTGATTGCCGAGAACCTCCAGTGCAAAGAAAACACGCCGCCGCCGGTTGGTGGTGGTAATAGCGCTGGCAGTAAAGAAGACCAGCGCGCAGCTCTGTAGTGGTAAGAAAGAGAGCCGGTTGGGGTTGGGCCCTCGGGCTCTCTGAGAAGAACAACCAGCACAGCGTGACGTAGCACGCGCTCTGTTGCTGCACAAGATGAATTGTTCACCAACAAGAACCCTTCAGCAATAACCTTCCGTGCCGGAGGAGAACACGACCGTGGTGATCTCCTCCGTAGCATTGAGGCACGATTCCTCGTGCCTCGGTATCTGCCTCGCTACGATGCGACCTCGCCGACGTGTTAGTCTGAGCAGTGCGAAGAATCTCGCTGGGAGACCCTTCGTTGCACTCAGGGTGACAGGCCTGCTGTACCAATCTGCTGTGGTGTGATTTAGGTTGCATCCTGTATCCTGACCAATCCGTGCGTGATCGCATATTGTGTCAGCTGGGCATTGTTCTTGAGGTTGACCTTCTCTAAAATCCGTGCCCGATGCGTGCTGATCGTTTTCACACTGAGCCTTAGTTGTCTGCCAATCTCGGAAATTGTTTTTCCCGATGCGAGCAAGCAGAAAATCTCATACTCACGATTAGATAACGTCTCATGCGGAACTGCTGAGCGGGTAAGAGCGCTAATCATCCGTTCCGTAAGCCAGGACGGGATATGCTTGTGCCCAGCCATGACGTTCCGTAGTGCCGTAATGACCTCTTCCGGAGTGTTGTCAATAGTAAGGTATCCTGCTACCCCGGCTTTCAGGGCACGGAGTGCAAGCTGTTCATCAGGATACAGGGTGAAAATCAGAATGGGGCGATGCGGATATTCACGTCGCCACTCTTGCACGAGATCGAACTCGACCCCGTCGGGAAATGCTATGTCTAGGATTGCTGCATCCCATTCACACGAATGGGCGAGTGTACGTGCTTGTGCCGCGCGTGAGGCTTCGGCAACAACCGTCATGTCGGGTGCGAGCTGTACTATTTCTTTGAGTCCATACTGGAGAATAGCACGAGCTTCAACGAGGAAGATCCTGGCCATAGAGGTCTCTTCGCCTGCTTCTTGATTGAAGAGGGGGCAAATCCAATGCCAGCTTGACCGTGGGAGAAAACAGGTGAAGGAACAAGTCGTTGGTCAAGAATACAGGAATGAGAAGTCTGAACTTGAGACGATGGATCTGAATTTGAGACAATACCATCACTATCGTTGAGACCCCCGCATGCGTAAGGGGAGAGGCTGACTGAGGATCGATGAACGGAAGACGTAGGTGGAGGTAAGAAGAGTGGCTTGGTTTTTCCAGAGAAAAACTGGCTGGTCAGCAATCATATATCAAAAGACTGAACCGTCGCTTGCCTCAACGCTCGATCTCTGGTACGGCAATGCACGAGATTTCAATGGAGGAGATCGAAAGGAGGCTCATTATGCTTGCGTATGTCACAATTGGTACGAACGACATGGAGCGGGCGACGAAGTTCTATAGCGCGGTGTTGAAGGAACTCAATCCAGAGACCAAAGTGTTGATGGATATGGGGCGACTGAAGATGCTGGGCGCACCTGGCGGTGTGAATCTAGCGATCTGCACCCCGTTTGATGGCAAGGCGGCCAGTGCTGGGAATGGTGTTATGGTTGCGCTTGCTGCTGACAGTCCGGCGAAAGTCGATGCTGCCTACAAAAAAGCGATGGAATTGGGTGGCAAAGATGAAGGTGCACCAGGTCGCCGTGGCGGCGATAAGGGGCCCTACATTGCCTATTTCCGTGATCCCGATGGCAATAAGCTGAACGCCATCTGCATGAAGTAAGCAGCCTGATGCTTTTTTCACCGTCTCACATTCAGTGTGAGACGGTTCCCTTCCGGTATTTCCCCTCGTTTCTCCGTTTTCATTCGTCTGTGACCCTTTCTTAACGGCACAGCGGAACGTGCAGTAGAAGCTTTCGCTTTCACTCCGAGGTGAATGCTCTCGCGTTTTGCCAGGGAGGAAGGAGAAGGAAGATCGATGAAAAGTTTCACTGTCCTGAAAACAGCCTTAGAGAGGCATGCGGCACATGATGGTCCTCTCTCTCACGCTCCTCGCCATGCTTCGGTCTGTGTACTGGTTGCTGATGCCGATCCTCTTCCGCATATTTGTTTTATCCGTCGTGCGAAATGGGAGGCCGACCCGTGGTCTGAACATATCGCCTTTCCTGGAGGCTCACGCTCCGGTGATGAGACGCCACTGCAAACGCTACGGCGCGAAGTGCAAGAAGAAGTTGGGGTCGACATTGGCGCAGAGGCCGAGTTGGTGCAGTTGCCCCAACTCCGTATTCGCCTTGCCGGGCGCGAGAAATTGTTGTTGCTCGATGCCTTTGTCTGTCATGTCCCAGCGCCACTGCCATCGTTACAATGTGGACCAGAAGTCGCAGATGCGTTCTGGACGCCAGTTTCTGAGATCTGGAGTGCGCAGAATCTCGATCACCTGGTGTTAGGCGACCAGGGCGACACGCTTGTCTATCCAGCGATTCGATTGCCGCAGGGCACGGTGTTCGGCATCACGCTACGGGTGCTTACTCTGTTATCAGACCAACTCGGAATTCCTCTGCGCTATTTGGAGGAGATTCCAATGTTACGGCGCAAGTGAGAAAGCTGGTGCCGTTTGCCTTATTGATGACGATCGTTAGTCATGCTTGAGGTGCTCATGTCCCTCTTTTGTGTGATGCTCTTCATGTGAGGTCTTGCTGGTTGGGCGATTGTCTGCCCCAGGCTGTTGGCTCAACTCAATGCGCGCGAGAAATTTCACATTTGCACATGCATCAACCTCACCGATTGCGCATTCTTCAATATGCGGAATGAGGAAACGAAACGGGCCGCCCTTTTTTTCTGGTAGCGGTTCGTTGCCTAAGCGATACGCCACAATAGCCTCACGTACGGCGGCGAGCGGGATACTGGCAGAAAACTTTCCATCGCTCGATTGTAGCGTGAGGTGTTGTGCGGCAGCGGTTGGCGCAACCTGGTCAAGAATCGATTGCAACCGAACACCTCCGCCTTCACGGCCAGGGACTAGTTGACTCACATCAGCTATCTGATTGGGGAGCGCGGCTAAGTCCGCGAAACTAAAGTCACGCCGTGTGGTAACAGCACCTTCGATACGTAAGGATCCCATAATGCAAACTCCTGAGCGTAAATTTCCTGTGGGGTGTGATACCGACGATATTGTAAACGCAAAGCAATCGCAACAGCAGATGGGGTGCTTGCTGATGAGTCAGGGGCCACGTATGCTGACGAGCCTTTATGACAGCGTTACTGGTGTCAGGTGCGACGTGTTTAGTGACCTTAGGTGGTGGGCTGCTGGTCCTTCGCTTGCAGGCCTATCGTGGGCTTGTGCTTGCCTTTTGTGCCGGCGCGTTGGTTGCTGGAGCGCTGATGGATGTGATTCCTGACGCGTTGCAATTACTCGAATCTTCTCAAACGACGTGGCATCATCATCACCTACTGTTTGCCTGCAGTTTGGGATTTCTCGTATTTTATCTCTTTGAGCATGGCGCCCACCACTCTGAAGAACGTGATCATCCTGCCCATTATAATCATTCCTGCCAGGTTGGTGCCTGGGGTGCGGCGGGAATCAGTGTGCATAGTTTTTTTGATGGCGTGGCCATTGGCAGTGCCTTTCAAGCTGGCGAAGAAGTGGGGTGGGTCGTCTCTGCAGCGGTCTTGCTTCACAAGTTGGCAGATGGAGCAAGTACGGTCGGTGTCATGCTTGGGACCCAACACAGTACTAAGGCGACGCTTCTCATGCTCATCGTTGCGGCTCTCGCTCCATTGATCGGAGCCATATTGCAATCTGTTGTGACGATTCCCGCACCGATGCTTGCGCTTTCGCTGGGGTGGTTTGCTGGTGTGTTCCTCTATCTTGGCGCGAGTAGCTTACTGCCAGCCGCACATGAATCTGGCCATTCGCGCTGGCTTCCGCTCGCGACACTTTCTGGTGTGGCTTTTGTCTTTTTGGTGCAACGGCTGGCGGAATAGGAGAGGCTCTTACCCCCATCTATAGCTAATGCCAGCACGGATATTGAAGAGCGCGCCATTCTCACTATCTGTTGCTGGTGGACGTCGGATCCAGAGAGGCGTGTAAAAGAGGCTCATGTTCAGGAAAATGCGGTCCGTGAGCGGATAGATGACACCCGCGGTTGCTGAGAACGTCCAGGTTTGGGCGAATAGACGATTGCGGTCGCGATTGCCAAACGTCCGTGCTTTTACCTGCATCTTGTTGTCGAGGAAATTACCGGCGACCGCGATATATGGAGTGAGGCCAGGAACATAGTGTTCGAATCGATATGAGCCACTGAACTCCACACCACCATACTGCTGAGTGACAGAATCGTGAGATTTCTTATTGCAGCCAAAAGGATTTTGCGGTGTGCTGGGTGGGAATTTTGCCACATCTTTGGGGCACGTGAAGGCTCCTTTGAGCTGTCCGACCTGTCCGTACAATCGCAGGCCAAGAGTCCAGGGACCTCGTTCATAGAGGGGGCGTTCCAAGGCAAAGGCGAACAGATGCGGTTTGACCCCGAATACACGTATCGGAGGAAGATACGCTAGGGTTAACGCCGTACGCCAGGGTAAACCAATTGTGAGGCGCGGACGAGCGAAGATTGGCGCCTGGTTGAGGTCTTCAGGTTTGAGACCGTTAAACCCCACACGTTGCTTCGATTTACTCAGTTGCGGAAGCCATTACATCTCCGCACCAATTTCGATTGAGCCTGGCTCGCGGCTAAACGGCGTGCCAAGGCCAGCCAAAAGTGAGACTGAAGAAAAATAATTCATCGCCCAGGCTTCAGGGCGATCGCTATCGAGATCTTCCGTTGCTCGGGCTGTACGAACGGCCAGGGTTGAGCAGCACAAGGTCACGAGCAATACCGTCCTTACCCACCATAGACGTATAAAAATCACGTTACGCATTGCGTGTCTCTTGAGAGATGAAAGGGGATGAATGTACGTGTCCCTTTTCAACACTCAATACGCGCGTGCGAGATTTTATTTCCTCAGAGCGAAAAGTTTTGTGTATCTTTACGGTGTAGCGAGAACGTCAAAGTGAAGCAGTACCTCATCCTCATTCCGTACCGCTCCCAAAAGGGCGCTGTATGGCTGATAACCGAAGAGACTTTGTTTGAAACGAAAGGACCCTTTCGCATGAAGCGCCTTTCCGTTTGGTTCAAGCTGAACAAGAAAATTCACCTTTTGTGCGATACCGCGGATCACGAGGTTCCCAGTCACTGCGTACGTACCCGGCGTTCGGGCCTCGATCCGTGTAGAGGTGAATGTCATCGTCGGATATTGCACCACAGCGAGCTGCGATGACGACTGCATGGTCTCCTGGATCTGTTGGCGATCTTTGTCGCTGAGTCGTGATGCCAGACTATACTTTTTGCGCATCTCAGGTTCGTCGACTGCGAGGGACGCGGTTTGCACTTCGACTGCAATGGCGCCGTTGGCAGGAGTCGTGAGATCAAGCTGCACTTGGCCGACAAAGGCAGTGGCCCGGACAATATGGTCATGCGCTAAGGCTGACCCGACGCCAGCCTTGAACAGTTGCACGACCAGCTCACTTCGTGCTGGATCGACAGTGTATGTGGTTCTGGTCTCCGCAAACGACACAGACGCCAAACCGACGATGGCGAGGAACACTTGCCATGACACCCCCTTATCTAGAATACGGCGCATAAGCTCTCTGTTCATAATTTGGAACGATGTCAGGGGCTATGGCGTGAGATCTTGCCCCCTGAGTCATACTGTCGCTACGCACTGTAGCACGCAGAAAGAGCACCGCCCAGCACATGCCTGAAGACGAGGACCGTTGGTTATCGACGAGGGCCTGCACCTTTTGCTGTGCCAACACTCTCGCGGTGAGTGTCGCCTTCGCTGTCTCCATAATCCTCTGGGGCTGTGGTGGGTGACGTCTTCTTTTGCTCGCGTCGTGTCACGACTGCGCGATCAACCTAGTAGTCAGTCACGCTGAATTTGCGGGGTCGATTTCGTCATGCCCGCGCAGGCGGGCATCCAGGATCTTCAAGCAGGAACCACAACTTAACCTCCCTGGATTCCCGCTTTCGCGGGAATGACGCCGCTACGTTCACCCCTCAGAATCAACATGACTGACTACTAGGTCACAGCACCTTTCTACATTCTCCAAGTGTCGTGCATCGCATTTCTCTATGGATCATGCAAAATTATCTATTTGCTGAGCGGAGGGATGCTCTCTATGCATGAAGAAGGACAAGAATTAGAAAAGAATAGGAGGCCGCATGAAGATACATATCCGCAGCCGAGCTCTCGAGAACTCAAAGTCGCTACACGAGCATATTGAACGCCGAGTCCACTTTGCCCTCGGACGCTTTAGCGCCCGGATCGGAACTGTGACGGTCATGATTGAAGACCTCAATGGCCCTCGTGGTGGCGTCGACAAACAGTGCCGGATGACCGCAGCTCTCACTTATGCCGGACATCTTCGTGTCGAAGTACGTGACACGAATGTGAGCGTCGCGGCAGACCGTGCCGCCGATCGCTTAGGACGCGCAGTGGCGAACGAGATTGGTCGCTCTCATAGCTACCCACAACAGAGAGCTCTGATGGACCGGATTGGCAGGACAGCAGCGCTGCAGATGTGAAGCGGAACTATCGCCGAGACACAGGCATCGGAACCGTATCACTCTTACAACGAAAAGAGAGGAGAGAACCGTGAAACAACTGCGGACGGTATGCTTTGCCATAGTGGCAAGTATTCTTCTACTACCTGGTGTTCCATCGGTAGTGGGAGCAGCGCCTTCTGGAGGACACGGGCCTTCAATCATGGGAGATCCGTTAATGCGACCGATCACGGTCAAAGGGCGGGTTGTGTGTACGAATTGTGATCTTGACGATATCCGCCCTGAGCATTCTGGAAGCAACTTGTATCAGTTCACGAACGAGCGTGGCTCCCTGGTCCTCAACCTTACCTGGGTTAATGATCGACACCTCTGGCGCACGATTGTGTGGCCACGGCAACTTCGCATTCGGACTTCCATGTCGGTGTTCGAACAACTGACATCGGAGGAAAATATCCGTGCTGAAGTCCAATTGTCTGGATTTCTCCGTAACACGCGCACGTTCGACATCGGCCAGTTGGTTCTGAGTTCGGTAGTCCCTTCTCAAAAGTTCGCAGCCAACTCCAACGGCAGGCGCCACGTCCTTTCCATAGACCAGGGTCTCTCCGCATTGCGAAATACCTGCGCCTTAGCTGCCCATGACTGTAGACAGCTCTTTGATGACATTACCAGGGAAACACCTGGTTGGCATCGTCCGCTGCTATCGCAAGTTGTGACCTCTGGCGCTTATCGGGACGACGAGAGTGCACCTGTTGTTGAAAAGAGCACCCTCTGATCGGCCACGTAGGTGTTCGTAACTTTACCGTGTTCCCCAACGTCGCACCCCCCAAGCGACGTGTATCAACGCCCGATCTTTCTTGATCGGGCGTTTTCTTTTGCAGCGTCATATGCTGCGTACAAACCGACACCCCTCTCATGTCGCAGTTTGAGATAGCATTTGTGAACAATAGATTTATTAAATACACAATGAATTTATTATCTATTTTACCTTAATGCGAAGTGTGCCTATATATCATGTGGAAGACACAACCGAGGGGTCGCTACCCCCCTCTCAATAAATGAGGTGACCACATGGGAAAAGCAAAACCGCGCCGCCACACTCGATCTGCCGCGACACTCACTGCCCCACTCTTGCCACGAATCGAGGGTGACCTACAGGTATCGGTAGCTCTGTTGCCTGAACAGTTTTTTACTCCGCCACAGGAATCACACGTGAATTGGACGGGAGAGCGACTGCTGATGTTGGCGGTCCTACAGGAAGCCATAAATGCATATCTACAGTATGCCTCTGCCAAGACTCATCGCGGCAAACGACTGTTTGCTGAGACATATCGTTGGTTCTGGTCTCAGGAGCGAGAGTATCTGTACTCTTTCGAAAGTATTTGTCTCCACTTACGTCTTGATCCAGACTATCTCCGTCGAGGACTACGGAGCATTCGACAATCAGGGGCACGCTCACATCCCAGCCGAGGAGCCACGCAACCGTCGACTACGCCAGGGAGTGCCCGTTTGGCTTTGGCAGCCTAAATTGGACCACAGAAGAATCGTTCACTGCGTAGAGCGTGTGCCTTACCACGAGCATTCTGAAGGCTCATCACGAGGAATGCTTTTCAATCGCGGTAAGGACCTCGTCCACCGTATAACTTGTCCCAACAAATTCCTCGACGACGACACCTTCGCGGTTGATGACACACGTCACAAGCCGATGATCAACGATGCCGTCTTGATTGGCTTGATAGTCTGCGCCAAAAGCGGAGGCTGTCATAATCGTATCTCTGGTGCTGCCGACGAGAAACTTCCAGCCAGCGAGATTGGCCGAGTAGCGTTGCGCATATTCCTTGAGAATCGCAGGCGTGTCATGTCGCGGATCAATAGTAATAGAGAGTAGCATGACATCTTTGCCGAGGCGCTCGCCGAGTTTGTGTTGAAGCTGAGAAAACTTCAATGACAACAACGGACATGGCCCTGGGCAGCGTGTGAAGATGAAGTCAAGCACGACGAGTTTCCCGCGCAGGCTAGAAAGGGAAAACGGTTGCCCGTCCTGATCAGTCAGTGTGAAATCCGCAGCAGGGTAGGGAGAAAACTCACTCTGTGTTTCTTCAGGAAGGGGGTCTGTCGTTTCCTGAGGTGCGCGCGTGATGCTGACTTCCTCGAGCCAGGACTGATCTCCTTGTACGACAAGAACTGCTTGGATACGGTCTCCAGTGCTCAGTACTTTGTAGGGCCACTCTTCCTTCAGTGAGAGCGGCATTGTCATTGCGTCCATGTACCCAGGAATATCCTGGTGGTTGATGGTGACCTGTTTACGCTTTGCATCAACGGAGACGACCGTTCCTTCGACATCATAGCGTCGTTCCGGCGGCTGCTGACAAGCCATCATGGTGATCGCGAGGAGGAAGGCCGTGAACCATTCAAAACTGACGATTCGATAAGGGTGTTGATCACCTTGGCGAGAGATTCTTCCAGAAGGGATAGTGACTTGTGTTGGCATTGGTAGTTGTTTGCGTTACTCCCCTCACCCTATCCCTCTCCCTTAAAAGGGCGAGGGCAGCAGACACGAAGTGGCTGCGGGTGAGGGTAAGGGCAGGAAATTCCACGTTACACGCGCGAGAACAAGTTGAACCGGTATGAGATACCAGATGTCACATTCCAGTCCGAAGTCAACTGGATGCCATTGACGCGACGATACACCGCAAATTGCATCAGTGCATACACGGCCAAGTTGTTCGTGACATGATAGCGCATGCCAGGGCTCAGGAAGAGCGTTTCTCGTCCCGTGTCGACCTGTTCGACCCCAGGGGCATGGCCAATGTTGTCACGATCGCGATAATGAAAATTGACTTGCGCCAGAATGTCGAAGTTGCGGAAGACAGGATACGCCGTGCCGAAGTTGAGAAACAGCTCACTGCCGGGGCGATAGCCGAACTTTCCGTTACCGACGGGAAAACGCCCGAGCGCTGTCACAAATAGAGGGGCCAATGCGGTCTGTCGTTGGGCTGTTGCCACAGTGAAGTGCTGGACATATGACACCCCAACAATTCCATCCCACGAGCCGTTCCCCGGTTGCAGCGTGAGTTCGGCTTTTTCTCCGCTATCGTCTTTTACGTTGGTGCGACCAGTCGGTAATTTCATTCCGACGATCAGTGAAAAAGCGGGTTGGAGCGGGGTGTCTGGCTTGAGGAGTAAATATCGAGCGCTGAGTTGTAGGTCGCCCAAGGCTTGATACCGCCACCGCTTGGTTTCGTCGACTATTTCCGTCTCTCCGACACCACCGCCCACGACTTCCTTTTCTTCATGCGCCAAGTGTTGATGTAAGCGGTCGACAAAAGGGATCAGTGCCCCAAGGGTGAGTCGCGGCGATAGGCCATAGTCGAGGGTGAATTTTGTCGTCTGATTCCGTGTAAATTGTTCATCATGGGCGCGACGAATCTCGCCGACACGGGCGCTATCGGTCCCGATGAACGGATCATTCATCTCGATAAATTCGTAATTTAAATTTAATTGTAACTCTCCGCCGTGCGGATGGCGTTCCGTTGTTGTCGATGTCTCAATCGGACAGAAGGCCTGACCGCAAGACGCAAGACTCTGTGGTGGTCGACTGAGAAACGTTCCCAAGGCGACCACACACGCGGCAAGTATTCTGCAGTGCATGTTGTTCTCCTTTGGTATCGCTTAGGGAAGGTTTGCTTGCATGACGACTGGACCGCGTGGCACGAGCTGGACTTCTGACTCGCCACCATCATGTCCATGCGTGATCGAGGGCAGTGGACCAAAGGTCACTTCCGCCGTGATGATGACAACGTTCATACCAAAACCTGAAAGGTCTCCTTCACGAAGAGTGAAACTGCGCTCTGCCGTGGTTCCGTCGGTACGTGGGTAAATTGTTCCCAGCGGGATAGGGTGACCGAGTGCACCGTCTTCTAATTCTGCAAGCCAAACGACATAGGAGTGGACATGACATGACCACTTGCCTTCTGCTGCGTGACAACTCGTTCCCCCAGGTTCGCCGTCGTGCCCTTTCAAACGAGGATCGATTGTCGACGTGACATCGACTGGCAGGATGCGATTCCTGACCGTGTTGAAAGGAAATCTTGTGAGCGCCTCAATCTCGATGACGCCTTTCTTGAGGTCGACCTGCACTATCCCTTTGGCATTGGCGAATTCTGGGACATTGGGATTGGGCGTGAAAGCGATCTTCACCAGACTCTTACCGCCACCGTTACCATCTCCGTGAGCGGATGCGTCGTTGTTCAATGCGAGTATAAAAAGAGTTGCAATACAAAAGAGCACTGTTTTGTTGCGATGCATAGCGATGGTCCTTCCTCTCTGATTTGGTTGAGTTTTGAGGGTGAGCATGAACACAATCCACAGGTGAGCGAACACCGGATGCCGTGTGCACGAGGAACCGTCTACAGGCACAAAGACGTGTCGCTCCTTGTAGAGAGATGATCAGCCCATCATTTGCCGCTGGACGAGAGTCGACTACGAGCGCAGAGAGGGCGGGTGCTGTGGAGGAGATACCGAGCGATAGGGGCCCATCTGTAAGGGCTCAGATGGAAGTTGGTCGATGGGGTTCATTGCTAAGCCCATCGACCAGGAAGACGAAAGGAACTTTGCAATCGAGGCTACTTCACTACTCTGTTCATCGTGGCGTAAGCAGCCATCAGGGCAGAGTCTGATAGAACCTGAAGATTTGCTGTCGCTACCGTGACAATCCTGCTTTTGTCCGTGATAAGAAAGTGGGCAGGAGGTTCCGGTTTTCATGCCAGTATGGTGCTTCTCTTTTACGCAACGGAGGCAAGAGTCGAGCGACGGAAGGGTGAGGCTCGCACCAGCCGCCAGATAGCAAAGAAACGTGATCGTGGCACACAGGCGTAATGAAATCGTGAAGCGCAGCTGCGAACTCATGACGCTCCGCTGTTTACCGGAAGTGCTCGCGCTGTGCAACTCCCACGTTCACTTAGAAAAAGACTGTCAGTCCACCACGCACGTTGACTGGTGCACCTGGGACAAAATTGATGTAGGGGATGCCCTCGCCGTTGCCACCAAGAGGGCAGCGTGAGTCAACGCCGACTTCTCGTCGCACACAGGAACTCGTGGCAAACTGCGTCTGTCGCCAGTCGGTATCAGTGAGATTAAGCACTTGTAGTGAGGCTTCGACGCTACGCCAACGATACTTGAGGATGAGATCAAGAAGTAGATAACCACGAGCAGTCAGGCTGCGGTCTTCTGTCGCAGGGCGGTCGTCGAGATAGCGTACGCGCAGTGCACCAGAAAACCCATAGGTGAATTGCGCCGTCAGTCCGCTGTTCAGTAACAATGTAGGAGCGAGCGGAACCGCAGATGCCTGTCCGGTACGAAAGCGTGGATCAGCATAGGTGAGATCAAGGTCTGCCAGGGGCCAAGGGAGCAGCCGATACCGTACCTCGAAGTCGACACCCCAGCGTCGCGTCGGACCACTCGCTTCCGTGGTGCCTTCATCACCGACAAAGACCAACTCGCTGTTCAAATCGAGCAGCCACAACGAGGTGGCAAGGTCGAGCCGGTCCCAGAGATTCGTTCGTATCCCGAATTCTCCACCAGTTGCGCGTGCCAGGGGCGTGCTTCCACGTCGTACCGCGTCACGAGCGTCATTAGAGTGATATTCCATACCAAAGTTGAGAAAGAATTCGGTAGAGCGCCAGAGGGTGTTTTTATTGACGAATGGAGAGAGGATCAGGTTTGCTTTGGGATTGACGATACCATCAACAGTGTTTCCGCGGAGGCGAGGCGCTGATGTGGCTCGTGAAGGACGTCGATCGTTGACATCGAAGAAGAAGAGATCCCCGCGCACAGCGAGCTGTAACCGTAACCATTCACGCCAAAAAAATTCTTGTTGGACGTACCCACTGAACGAACGTTCTTCGATATTGACCGCATTCGTGGTGGCGAGGCGTTGGCGGCGCTGTTGGCGAAAGAGGCCGACGTTAGCATCGTCGTTGCGCGTTTCGAAGCCAATCGTAGTCTTGACCGGTAGCTCACGCAGTGACCACAACCGGTCATAGTGAATACGACCGCCGTACATGATGCGACTGTCGTCTTGATTGATGCCGTCGCCGCGATTCGGATCTCTCGTGAAAAACGTGAAGTTTGAGAACAAGCGGAGCTTGTAGCGACTACCATACAATTGTACGAACCAACTCTCTTGGGCACGTGGCGTGTACGTGTAGATCAGATTGAGATTCTGTCGGTCGGAACGCCCGCCTTCAGTAGGATCAAGCGCGCCAAAGCGATTGAGGCGACCCGCGCGGACTTCGCGGAGCGGAAGCTGACCAGAAGCGTCCCAATCCCCATCGTGGGTTGAGGCCCACAGTGTCAGTTTCGACTCTGGTGTCGGGGCGAGAGTAAACTTGCCGAATAAATTATAGCGACGATAGTTTTCTGGGTTCTTGAATGGACCGTCAGAAAAATAGACCTCGCTCGCGAGTAGACTCTGCACCGGACCGAGCTTCGGTGAGAGCACCGCAGTGTAACGCATGGTGTTAAAGGAACCGCCGAGCGCTTGCAGCGAGTTTTCTGCCGCATTGTCTTTGGTGATGAAATTGACCGCTCCAGAGTTGGCGAAATCGCCCCACTGCGCGGCGTACGATCCTTTTGAAAATTCGACTCGATCAACAACCTCAGGAATGAGAAAGTTCAGGTCGGCATAGCCTTGGCCGTGTGCATGACTCACCATGTTGACCGGGATACCATCGACAAAAAGTGCGACATCGGTGCCGTGATCATTGTCGAAACCGCGGAGAAAATACTGCATCGCTTTCCCGCCGCCAGCGTGTTGGCTTGCCACCAGACCTGGCAGGTTGTTGAGAATTTCCTGCGTGGTGGTATGTGGGCGTAACTCGTAATCACGGGCACGGACGGTGTCCGAGGACGCGGCGGTCGTTGGGCGACGTTCTGTGACTGTCAATTCTTGCAAGCGAGCAGGACTGTCTGTACGTGCTTCTTTCGGGGCTGCTTCTGTGGTGTCTGCAGGGAGGGGATGTCCGTCCACGCGTTGAACCGTAACCGGTGAGCGATCGGCGTTGTTGACAGAGGCCAGCGAGAGCGAACTAGGGGGCATGCAGACCAAGCCGGATCA
>VGTJ01000154.1 GCA_016874775.1 Deltaproteobacteria bacterium | reverse complement strand
CGGCAAGGAAGTGACGAAAGAAGAACTGGCCACCCTGAAGTTGAAACCACAGGCCTTTCATGGAGAGTGGAATTATTCCTTACTCCCTCGAGCTCACAGTTGTTAAAGTTATTTTTTCTAAAATCCTAAGGCGGACGCCCCTGTCGCGAGCGTCCGCACTGGGTGTCCTAGGCATTCATGCCATTCTCACCAGCGACGAGCTTGTACCGACTCACGAGGTCTTGGAGCTGGGAGCCCGCAATTGCCAATTGCTGAGCTGCACTCTCCATCTGCCCCATCGTGTCGACATTCTGCGTGCTCGCCTCTTTGATACTATCAACCGCGGTGACCACCTGATCCATGCCAACCAGTTGTTGTTGACTGGCTGCGGCGATCTGGACAACGGCTTGGGCGGCTTCGGCGATATTTTTCGCCAGTTGCCGAATCGAACTTCCAGCCTCAACCGATTGACTCACTCCCGCTTCAACCGCCTTGGTGCCTTGCTCAGTCACTAAGACCGCTACACTTGTCGCATTTTGAATATCACTTAACAGCGTGCGCACCTGTCCGGTCGCTTGCTTGGACTGCTCAGCCAGAGTCTTCACTTCCTGTGCGACAATCGCAAAGCCTTTGCCTTGTTCCCCAGCACGGGCCGCTTCCACTGCGGCATTCAAGGCCAGCAGGTTCGATTGGTCAGCGAGGTCGGTGACCGAAGTAATGATTTCCCCAATCGCCCGACTGTGCTCACCGAGTTTGATGACGCTATCAGCAATGGATTCCATCTGCTCGCGGATCTTGTTCATGCGTTCAATCGCATCACCGACAGCTTGTTCTCCAGAGTGAGACACAGTGACCGCAGTTTGTGAACTGTCAGCCACCGTCCGCGCTTTGTGACTGGCCGCCAGAATGGTTTGTTTGAGTTCTTCCACCGTCGTGGCAGTCTCAGCTACCGCAGCAGAAGTCTCTGCCGACCCCGCCGCAACCTGTGCGATGGACGACAGAATTTCATTGGTTGCGTTGGCAAGCGAAGACACACTGTTGGTGATCTCAGTTGTCAAGTCGCGCAGTCCTCGCACCATGTTCGCGAGGGCATTCCCTAACACATCCTTATTGGACTGCGGTTTGATATTGACGGTGAGATCGCCCGCGGCAACCTGGTCCGCGACTTGCGCCATCCCTTGGAACGATGAAATCATCGTACTGAACGCACGCTCCAATCCGCCAATTTCATCTCGCCGGTTCAGGTTTTTGAGCTGGGCACTGGTATCGCCGACAGCCAATTGTCGCGCGACGTTTTCGACTTCATGCATCGGCTCAACGATGGCGCGGGTGATAAAACGCGCCAACAGCAAGGCAAGTCCCGTTCCCAACAGAACGAATACGACGAGTCTTCCCAGGATCCAGTAATCTCGGGTGATACGCGCGCTTAGCAGTTCGTCCAAGATCGGCGCGGACTTGTCAAACAGAGCAAAGACACTATCGATTCTCTTGGTGCTCCAGTCCAGATATTCCATGGCACTCATGCTCGGAGTTCCAGCCAAGAACTGCTGGTTAATTTTTTCGACCGCCTCGGCACTGGCTTTCTTGGCTTCTTGTTCGAAGCTGAGCAGAGTCTCACGGGATTTGGGATAGCGGGCATACACTTTCGCCAGAGCATCGGCAATCGAGTTTTTCTTCTGCTCGATAATGACCCGGTGGCGGAAAAACCGCTCCTGGTCCTCGCTTGTCACCGCGCGTGCAGCGCGACCAAGCACTGTTACCCCCTCGGCCCGTGCTTGTCCCAATTCTTCAGAGAGGCGGAGAACGTCGGGAAAAAGCACCACGCCCAGATAGTACGTTTCAATGTCGGGGTCCAAGGTAATGTTTGAGGTGTCACTGATTTCCACCAAGAGCGACTCTAAAAGCTCTCCGATGAGGGCACTGTGGCGTCGGAGGCTTTCCTCTGCAGATAACGTAGTCGTTTCTCTGAAGAGCGCTTGAATCTGTTGCTTATAATTCGCCCACGCTTGGCCGACACTCTCTCCAGCGCCAGTGAGGGTACTCCCAAGCTCTAGATGGACAGCATCGATGGCGAGGATGTCACTTTCGATCTCCTGCTCCTTTGCCATGCGCTTCTCTTTCGCGCTGACGTCTGCCCCAGGCGACAGGGCAACGGCAGATAAACTGCGATGCTGCTGGAGATGCTGCAGAAGGTTCCGAACCGGAACATAGTACTTCACCCCGACGATTTCTTTCTGGGCGAAGTCGATACTGAGATTTTTCTGGTAAGAAATACGGCCAAAGCCTAGGAACGCAATAACGATCGTGAAGATCGTAGACAACATAAACAGTTTCTTTGCTAAAGGCATGTCATCTAAGCGGGTCCGTAACATCTCCGTTAACTTTTTCATAACAAGCTCCTTGTCTGCTCGTAGATCGCTCTGCGTGTCCTCACACGCGTTGGTTTCTCAATCAGAAGAATGACAGTGGGTTCACATAGGTCCGTCTTACGTAACGCCGCGAACATCGAACAATATTTTCTCAGTATTGAGCACGATCATTTGTTCGTCAGTTACGCCGCGCAAATAAACAGCTCTGGTCTCAGCCACCATTGGTGGGACGGGATAAATCTTTTCGATCGATAACGCACGTATGCCCAGTGTTCCGTCGGTCAGGATTCCCACTTCTTTTCCCTGCGCCTGCAGAATAAGCACCTGGTCCCGCGCTGTCGTCACCTTGCTGGAAAACCCGAGCAAACGGTGAAGATCGATCACGGCAACCATGAGGCCGCGAACATTGATGACGCCGAGCACATGGGGACGGGCACCGGGGATACGCGTGTACTCTTTCATGCGATAGACCTCGCGCAAGAAGATCGCGTCAAACGCATAGGTCTCATCGCCAATGAGGAATTGGACAAGTTTGACCGTCGCGTTCGTCGCCTCAGTCTGTTTCGCGCGAGGGCGAGCCAAGAGACGTGCACGCGTCCGCAGAAGCTGCTGTTCGTGCTCCTCTGGGAGGAGGTCTGTTGTCGGTGTCTGAGACACTACTAGTGAAAGTCGTTGCGACTGTGTATTCATCGCTCATTACCTTTGGAGCATAGCGTTAATCAGGTCGGCGAGTCGCCCGGCGGTTAGCCCTTCCGATTCAGGGACGACTTCGTCCTGTGAGATCCGTTGCAAAATATTCAAGGCACTGGTGAGGTGACGCTTGGCTTCATTAAAACGCTTCTGTTGTAGGAAGAGGTTTCCTAACGCAAAGTGGGCAAGGACAAAGTCGGGATGGACGTAGATGGCCTGTTGCAGGGAGCGTGTCACCTATGCGAAGCATCCCAGTTCCAGCAGCACGGTTGCATAGAGGTAATACAGGCCAGCGTCAAAACGATCGTTGGCAATTGCTTTCTCACACCAGGCTCGGGCTTCGAGCGAACATCCTTGGTTGGCGTAGGCACGGGCCAACAACGTGAGCATGGCGTTATCGCGTGCGGTCATCGGAATCGAGCAGTCGGCTTCACCACACCGCGGCACGAGGAACGCAATCACTTGTTCGTAGTGCCCTTGTTCATACAAGGCACGCGCTTGTTC
This sequence comes from Deltaproteobacteria bacterium, assembly GCA_016874775.1. Classification (NCBI taxonomy): domain Bacteria; kingdom Pseudomonadati; phylum Myxococcota; class Myxococcia; species Deltaproteobacteria bacterium. Next base: position 12,137 of record VGTJ01000154.1, on the reverse strand, counting down.
GTACGGTGAGACACTCTCCACGGGCATCGAGGGTGGCGAAGAAAGAACAGGGTCGAGACTGAAGTCCGGATTGACTGTCACTGTCGCAGACGAGGTCTTCTGGTCGTCAGTGCTCAGGCTCGTTGCCACAGTCATCTGCAGCGGCGTGAGAGAAGGGACTTGCCGCGGCATGTGTTGAGGGACCACGGGCGACGGAGTCGACCAGTCAGTCGGGCGGTACGAGAGTCGCGCTTTTTTCCGATAGACCGTATTGCCTTCGATCAACACTGGAACAAAAGGAAGATCGCCGAGGTAGGTCGTTTCTACCGGACTCACAATGAGCCAACCGCCGTCGACGAGACTGTCGTAGCAGCGTTCCAGTACACGCCTCGCTCGTTCGGGGGAAAAGTAAAACAACACATTGCGACAGAGGATGACGTCCATCATCTCACTGTTTGGGATGGGACTGGGATCGACAAGGTTCGCTTCGGCGAAAGTCACCATCTTTTGAATTTCTGCTCGAATGGCGAACTGCTTGTTCTCTACAGGCTGAAAAAATCGTCCCCGTATTTCCGGTGACGTGACGCGAAATGACCAGGAACTGTAGACCCCGGCTTGAGCACGACACAAGGCTTTGGGGTTCACGTCCGTCGCAAGAACGACAGGCCGCCATTCCTGGCACTGGGGAAAGGCTTGGGTCAGCGTCATCGCCAGCGTATACGGTTCCTCACCGGTGCTACAGGCTGCACTCCAGAAGCGAAGCGATTGCGTATGATCAGTCCGGTCAGCAATCAGCGATGGAAGAATCTCATTCTGGAGTATGTCCCATACTTGGGGCTCACGATAGAAGTACGTCTCTCCAATAGTGAGATACCCGGCCAGGGTTCGTACCTGATCGTTCGCGAAAGGAGAGGCGAGCAGTTGACGAACGAACGCTTCCAGATCAAGAAAGGCGAGTTCACGGGCCACAAGGCGAATTTTTCGTTCCAAGTCGGCGAGTCGCTCTGGAGGAAAGTATAAGCCCATCGCAGCTTCAATACGTTCACTCAAGCTAAGTAAGAGTTTGGTTGGCAGCGATGGGAGCATTGTCAGCCTCTTATGCCTGCAGGAGAGCGTGATTGAGGGATTGCTCCTCATCGAGAGAGAGAAACTGATCCAAGTCGTGAATAAAAATCATCCCGTCGGACAGCTTGACCACTCCCGCAAGGTGCTGCGAGCGAGGCACGATCTGTTCAGCTGTCATGATCTGTTCTGCGGAGATCTCAAGAATCTCTTGAACCGTGTCCAACACGACAATCACTGGTCGTTTTCGTGTCCGAATAACGATGAAGCGGTCATTGAGAGCAATGGGACGTTCTGGAAGGCCGAGGCGACGGCGGACATTGACCACAGGGATGACGACACCTTCAATGTCGACAACGCCCTGAACGATCTCGGGCGCATGGGGGAGCGGAGTTACTTCAACCGCACGAACGATACGTTCGACCACGCCTAAGCGTAATGCATATCGTTGCGAATCAAGCCAGCCAACAATGAGGTGATTTATCCCCTGAGTATCCATATGTGCGTTCATCTTTTCCTAGCTCTTCCACCGTAAAGGTACCCCCTCGAGCCTCCAAATACGGAACGGACGCTCACTGTAAACACCTCGGCGAACAGCAAGTGAAAGCCTTGTCACACCTCTCATCGAAGTACGAACGCTGTTGCCCACCCTCACTCGCGGCTATTTGATCAACACGGAGAAGCCAGAGGAGACTCGTACCCTTCGGTCTCTACATTAATAAACGGCTAGTCGGACAATTTCTTAAATAAAAAAAGACGACGGTCTCACTATTGCGGAACCGCCGTGGACTTCTCTCCTTGCTCGCAAAGTTTCTCGGTTCGTGCTAAGCCTCGCCCCTGGACGAATCTGAAAGCTGCACGACTCGACTCGCGCATAGGCCTAAGCCGAAACGACAAAAGGTGAGAAGGGTATGACGTCGTATACTTTGGGCATTGACGTTGGTGGCACGTTTACCGATTTGGTGTGTGCGGATGAAACCGGTCACATAGAAACCGAAAAAGTCCTCTCGACCGCTGAGAACCAAGCTCTCGGTGTTCTCTCGGGGATCGAGAAACTGGCTGGGAAATATGGCTTGCGTGGCAACGATTTGTTACGGAAGATTTCGGTGATCGTGCACGGCACGACCGTGGCAACGAACACGATGCTGGAATACAACGGCGCGAATACGGGACTCATTACTACTGCAGGTTTCCGTGACATCATCGAGATTCGCCGCAACTATAAAGAAGCGGCATTTGATATTCGTCTGCCTGCCCCGCATCCCATTGTCCCACGCCGTAAACGCTTGGGGGTGACCGAACGCATCGATGCGGAAGGCACTATTGTAAAACCCCTTGCAGAAGACGAGGTCCGAGAAGCGGTCAAACGCCTCGCGGCAATGGAGGTCGAGTCGATCGCGGTGTGTTATCTGTTCTCGTTTCTGAACCCGGTCCATGAACTGCGCACGCGTGAGATCATTCATGAGACACTGCCTGATGTATATGTCGCGTTGTCGTCTGAAGTACTACCGCAAGTGCGAGAGTTCGAGCGGCTCAGCACGACGTTAGTTGATGCGTATGTCACTCCGCGTTTACGCCGATATCTGCAACGTCTGCAAGCTGAGCTGCGCGAACGTGGCTTTGGCGGTGAGATCTTCATCATGCATGGCAATGGCGGCGTGGTTGGCATCGAACAAGCCAGTCATCATGGAGTGCAGGCGTTGTTATCCGGGCCAGCCAGTGGCGTGGTTGCTGGTGCGCATCTCGGTCAGAGTTCTGGCTTCAAGAATGTCATTACCATCGACATGGGCGGCACGAGCTTTGATGTCTGCCTGGTGCAAGATGGTCGCCCGCGCATTGGCACCGACCAATGGATGAGTCGCTATCGCGTGGCAGTGCCGTTTATCGATATTCACACCATAGGCGCAGGTGGAGGCAGTATCGCCTGGGTTGATGAAGGTGGGGCATTACGAGTCGGTCCAGAAAGTGCGCGCGCCAATCCTGGTCCAGCGTGTTATGGCTTTGGTGGACAACAACCAACGGTGACAGATGCGGATGTCGTCTTGGGATATGTCAATCCAGACTCCTTCCTCGGTGGCGAGATGCGCTTGAATGCTGACGCAGCACGTCAGGCAATTATGACCAAAGTTGCCGAGCCGTTGGGAATGAATCTGCTACAAGCTGCGAGCGGCATCTTCCGTATCGTCAATAACGGCATGAGCAACAGCGTGCGCCAAGTGTCATTGGCCAAGGGATATGATCCACGGGACTTTGCTCTGACCGCATTTGGCGGTGCTGGAGCGATCCATGCAGGCGCATTGGTCGAGCCACTGGGTATTCGTACCATTCTGGTGCCGAAGAATACCGCGCCAATGCTGTGCGCGTTAGGCGATCTGCTGTCGGATTTACGGGTCAGTCGTGTACGCAGCTTCTATGCACGTGGGAGTACCATCGACCTGAAGAGTATGAACGAGTTATATCAGCGCATGCGTGCTGAAGCAGACGAGGCACTTGGTGCGCAGCGAGCGCATCTCCAGGGAATCATCACCCAGCTTGCCGTAGAAATGCGTTACGTCGGTCAGACCCACGAAGTCACCGTACCGATTTCCAATAGTGATGGCATGATCAGCGCGACGGATATGAGCGCGGCGATTCGCGGCTTTCATGAACTCCACAAGCAGTTATATACCTTTAACAAGCCCGAAGATGATGTCGAAGTCCTGAGTGTCCAACTCGATCTCGTTGGCGTACGTATCAAACCGGTCCTGCAAACCGTGCCACGACAAGGCGGCGATCCTCAACCAGCGCTCAAAGGCAAACGTCCGGTGTACTCGCCGCTTGCCCAGGACTTCGTGGAGACCAACATTTATGACGGGAATCGCATGATGGCAGGAAATATTATCGAAGGTCCGGCTGTGATTGAAGAAAAGGCAACATCGATTGTGATTTTTCCTGGTCAGCGAGCGACGCTCGCTGACCATCTGACCTATGTCATCGAGGTGCTGTGATATGGCAGCTATCGCAAAACCACAACAGCAGTCACTGCAGAGCAGTCTTGCAGCTATCACTGCACGTATGCGTTCAACGATTCTGCGCGCACTCACATCGCGCGCGCTGGTTGATCGCCGCCACGTCACGTGCGCGATAGCTTCTGCTGATGCAAAGATTGTTCAGGTCGATAATCCTGCGCGGTTGGTTGTTACTGACGCAGTGTTGCACGCGGTACTCGCAGCCTTTGATGGTAAGCTATCTGACGGTGATGTTGTCCTCACCAATGACCCTTTCTCCGGCGGTACACATTTACAGGATGCAACGTTAGTTACGCCAATCTTTCTCAGGAAAAAGTTAGTTGGGTATGGCATCGCCCAAGTACCGCTCGCGGACATTGGCGGTCAGTCGCTTGGAGGCTATTATCCGTTCGCTCTGGAAATCTGGGCTGAAGGGGTTCGCGTCACTCCGGTCAAGTTCTATCGTGGTAGGCAGATACAGCGTGATGCACTCACGATGCTATTGCTGAACAGTCGCTTGCCGCATTTGATCGAAAAAGATGTGGAGATCGTGGTTGGTGTGTTGAATCAGTGCAAAACCGACGTCAAATCTCTCGTGACTCAATACACAACAGCAGACTATACACGGGAAGTGCAGGATCTTCTCGCTGACACAGAAGCACAAGCACGTCGAGCAATTCAAACGTTTGCGTTCGGCAAGGGGTACGGCCAGAGCGTACCCATTCATTCGTGCTTGGAGGAAAAAGAGTTTCGCGTTGTGACACGTCTATCGATAGTTGATGGCACCGTGAGAATAGACTTCTCAGACACCTCACCTACAGCCAAAGGCTTTATCAATGCAACCGCGACAACCACGAAAGCTGCAGCACTCATGCCATTCTTGGGCCTGTGGCCGTCGCTGTTCGTAAACTCAGGATTGTTAAGCGTGTTTTCGTGTGTCATTCCTGAAGGAAGCTTGCTCAACGCCAAAGTGCCACAGTCGGTGGGGTGGTCAGTGTACGAACCAAGTTTAACAGTCGCGTATGGAATAGATGCCCACATACAACAAGCGCAATTAGCATACGTATCCGTACCCCAGGTAACGAATACTTTCTCGCCTCCTGCCCTACCCTTTATGATCACAGGTTGTGGGCGTCCGGGATGTCCGTTTCCCTCTCTGCCACGTGCATAAGGAGTATACCTATGGTCGATCGTATTACCGCTCTTGTGGTGAAGGATTCATTAGAAGCCATCTCCGAAGAAATGAGCAAAACAGTCGAACGGACTGCCGTGCATCCTCTGTTTAATGAGGTGCATGACTACTCGACCGGCGTGTTCTTCTACGATGGTAGTAACGTCCGTCTCGTAGCGCGCGCCACGGCGATTCCCGTACATATCTTTGCTTCGATTCTCTCAGTCGAAGCCTTGATGAACACTTTTCGTGACGATCTGCACGAAGGTGACATCGTCATGCTCAATGATCCGTATTATGGCGGGACGCATCATGCCGACTGGACGGTAATGAAACCGGTCTTCTTTGAAGGCAAGCCAGTGCTGTTTCCTTCGGTACGAGCACACATGGCCGATTTTGGTGGACCGGTGGCTGGTGGCTATAACCCAGAAGCCAAGGACATCTGGCAAGAAGCGCTACGTATTCCACCAATCAAACTCTTTGAGAAAGGCGTTCTCCGCCACGATATTTTGGAGTGGATTCTTGCCAACTCGCGTATTCCTAACGTCTTGCGTGGCGACCTGGCAGCGATGTTTGGCGCGTGTAATCTCGCTGAGCAGCGTATCAGAGCGTTGTTTACCAAGTATGGTGGTGAAGTCGTCAATGAAAGTATCGAGTACACACTCGACTACGCTGAGAAACGCTTTCGTGCGGAAGTCGCCAAGTGGCCGGACGGCGTCTATGAAGCGACTTCGACTCTAGACCACGATAGTCAAGGCACGCACGATTTACAGGTCAAAGCGACGGTGACGATCAACGGTTCAGACCTCAGTGTCGATTTCGCAGGTTCCAGTCCCGAGACCCCCGGGTTTGTGAACAGTCCGTTTGGCAATACTGCGTCGTGGGTGTTTACCGCCCTATGTGCTGTGTTACCGGAAGATATTCCCGTCAACTCTGGGGTGTTCCGTGCGGTGAAAATCACTGCACCCGAAGGCACGGTCGTGAACCCGTTACCGCCAGCGCCCTGCATGTTCAGTACGGTCGTCATTGGTGGTGATGTCGGCACCGCGACGATGCGAGCACTCGCCCAAGCGGTTCCCGAGAAGGCAGGCGCAGTGTCTCTCAATTATTGTCTCTGCACGACCTATGGCCATGACTCACGCTATAACTCGATGTTTGTCACGATTGAGTATGGCAATACGCTCGTTGCTGCGAGTGGTACGAGAGGGTGTGATGGCTGGGGTGGATGGCCAGCGCCAATGTGTGGACTGATTTACTCTACTGTCGAGATGAGCGAAATTCAGTTCCCGTTCCGCTATCACCAGTATGAATATGTTTCGGATACAGCCGCCCCCGGCCAATGGCGTGGTGTTCCTGGTTTCGCCATGAAACGCGAGAGCGTGCGAGACACCTCGATTCTCAATGTCGCGCTCACAGGGGTACGTCATACCTCTCCAGGATTTGCGGGTGGCAAAGATGGAGCGAGCAGCCGTTATGTTCTCAATTGGGGAACTGACCATGAAGAAGAAGTCCTCGAATCTGCTGCCAACCGCCCCTCACCTCCTGGGACGATTATTGCCACGTTTAAAGGTGGTGGCGGCGGTTGGGGCGATCCATTCGCCCGTGACCCACACAAGGTGTTAGATGACGTACTAGACGAGCACGTCAGTATCGAACAGGCAGAGAAACAGTATGGTGTGGTCATTGACCAGCACACGCTAAAGCTGGATATAGAAGAGACCATTCGTTGTCGAGCACGAATGGCGAAGTAGTGCCCCCATGTAGTGCAAATGGGTTTCTTTTGCTAAGGAGTCGATCTTCAGCAATCCATTACAGGAGGAGAAAGCTATGAAATGGAAAGTCGGTGATGTCACGATTACGAAGATCACAGAAATCGTGTATCCGGAATTTTCTGATGTCCTTCCCGCAGCAACGCCAGAGTACGTGAAGAACGTAAAGTGGCTGTTCCCACATTTCGTCACTCCAGAGGGAAAACTCACTCTAAGTATTCATTCGCTGATTGTGGACACGCCCACAGCGAAACTCGTGGTGGATACCTGTATCGGTAATGATCGCAACCGCGATCCGATGGGAATCATGAGCAATCTCAACACCTCTTACCTCGAAGATATGAAAGCGGCAGGCTATCCGCCTGAGAGCATTAATTACGTGCTCTGCACACATTTACATCTCGACCACGTCGGCTGGAACACACGGCTGCAAAACGGCAAGTGGGTCCCGACCTTCCCCAAGGCGCAGTACATCATGGAGAAGAAGGAACTCGATTTCTTCGGCAATATTGATCCCAATGCCAAAGAAGATTTCTTTCAGGTACAACGCCGCGTCTGGGCTGATTCGGTCAAGCCAGTGCTCGATGCAGGCTTAGCAAAACCAATTGAAGGATCACCGAAAATTTGTGAAGGAGTCCGGTTGATTCCCACTCCTGGTCATACACCGGGGCATTGTTCGGTCATCATCGAGTCCAAGGGCGCGTCAGCCATGATTACCGGTGACTTCATTCATCACCCGGTACAATTCCACGATCCAGGCATCGCGACGCCGTTTGATGTCGATAATAACGCCGCGATCGCGACACGTCGCCGTGTCTTTGCTGAATATGCCGATACGCCAACGTTGATTATCGGAACGCATTTCGCTGGCCCAACGGCTGGGAAATTAGTGAAAGACGGAGATGGGTACCGGTTGGTGGTGTAATGAAAGATTAATCTCACGATGTGTCACCCTGAGTGAAACGAAGGGTCTCTCAGAGAGATTCTTCGCTCCGCTCAGAATGACACGGCCAACAGGCGCAAGAAGCGCACACGAACGAATAGCCTTCTGGTCCGTATTTACGACGGGATTACTTCAGGCCCGTGCCGCCTCCGCTGCCGCACGTCGCATCAGATCCTGCATCTTCTGCATTCCTTCTGTGGTCGACATGTCACATTCAACCGGCCCATCGGGCCCGTCGAGCAATGTCACAAACGCGGCTTTGTGATTACTGAAAATTTCGAAGGTCGTGCAGCCCTCAGGGCCTGCAATGTGTGGCCCATAGGCAATACCAGGTTCGCTGATCATCACATCGCCCGGCTTCAAGATGCGGTCACCCACATCTAATGTCCCGTGAGTGACAACCTCAAAGCGGTAACAGTCATGGGCGTGGCGTGGCAGCACCCAGCCTGGCCCCATGCGCAAGGCAACAACTGTCGGCGGGTTATCTTTCTTTTCACCAAGCTCAAAATACGCGAGCCCGGTGATACCTTTCCCGATGACAGGTTCTAACTCCTTCGGACAGCGGGCCCAGAATTGCGGATCATTCATTGATATGAAGGGCATTAGGGTAGTGTTCCTTTCTGGGAGCGCGACCGTCTCGGACGCTCCCTGTGCGGGCGGGACGCCCGCGCTCCCAGGATAGAGCTCACGCTGCCACGTACTGCCGGGCGTCGAACTCAGCCGGGTCTTTCAGTGGCTCAGTTTGCCACTTCTTGACCTCTGGCAATACTTTCTTGGCAAACAAGTTTAGACTCTTCTCCACATCAGCGAACGGCATGCCGCCGTAGCTGAAATTGAGCATGAACCCGTTGGCATCGATCATCGTCTTGATCGTCGACAACTTTTCCAGCACTTGGTCAGGTGTGCCCCACGGCATGAGCTTGGCAAAATCCAAGGCAGCCGTATCAGCGCCGTGTTTACCAATATATTTGGTAATCATGCGATACGATTCATAGCTCTTATGGGTGCCAAAGTGCTCTGCGGTCATTTCATAATGCTTGATAACCGTCTTGTAATTGCTGGTGAGCCACTTCATCGCCATCTCTTCAGCGCGATCTTTATTCTCGTCAACAAAGACGAATCCACCGCTGAGCGGCTTCGGCGCTGGCGTATCACCATGATATTGCTTCCAGGCCGCGTGATAGACCTCGAAATCCTTTTTCACCGCATCCCACGGCTTTTGCGGAATGACCAAGAGCCCGACGCCGAGCTTCGCCATAATCGGTGACGAATCCGGCGAGACCGCCGCCGCATAAGTGCGACCACGGAAGGATTTGAATGGGAATGGACGAATCTCACGGCGCGGCTGATTGGTATGTTGACCGCCTTGCATGTAGCCTTTCTCAAGCGCTTCCAAGATCAGCTCGGCATGTTCAACGAACAGTGCACGTCCTTCATTCTGATCAAGACGAAAGCCTTCATACTCAATACGCGCAAGCCCACGACCAATGCCTAAAATGAATCGACCATTCGAGAGGTGATCTAAGACTGACACATGTTCAGCCACGCGAATCGGATCATGCCACGGCAACACGATCACCATCGAACCCAGCTTTGCGGTCTTCGTCCGCCCAGCCATATAGGTCAGGAACTGCACCGGATCGGGGCACATAGTGTAATCATCAAAGTGATGCTCAATCGCCCAGACCGAGTCGAATCCCAGCGGTTCAGCCATCTCCGCGAAACGGACTTCGTTCTGCCATATTTCGCGATCAGATAACTGGTTGTTTGGATTTTGAAAAACTGCGCCGTATCCTACGTGCATAACGCCCTCCTTAGATATAATTGCGATTAGTGTTGCCTTACTGTACTTGATTTAGCTGCCGATGACTACCTGCGGTGGCGTGCGACACCCCTGGCAATGGAGTGCAGCCTAACGGGTTTGCCGCTCTCTGGCTAGATGTTCGAGCCTTGCTTACCACTGGACGAATCTTTCTTGAGGTCGGCCTCAGACATAATGATGTCCTTGTAGGTCGCACCTGCCGGAATCATGGGATACACATTCTCCTCAGGCCGAACGATAATGTCTAGCAGATACGGCTCACGCGGGTCAGCGAGCATGCGCGCATACGCTGCAGGGAGGTCTTCTTTGTTGGTGACTCGCTCTGCTTTGACACGGTAGCCGTGAGCAATGGCCAGAAAGTCCGGATAGATATCGATTTCTTCAGGTCGTTTGACCGCCGTGGTGGGGTCACTCAGGCTGCTCTCGGCGCGCCGTCCTTTGTAGATCATATCTTGCCACTGCCGTACCATCCCTAACCACTGGTTATTGATGACAACCACTTTGACACCGAGTTCGTAGCGATGGCAGGTGCTCAATTCGTGGATGGTCATGTTGAGACTCCCGTCCCCATCGATATCGATGACCATGCGCTCCGGGCAACCAATCTTCGCACCAATTGCAGCGGGTAAGCCAAAGCCCATGGTGCCAAACCCAGAGCTGCTCAAGAACGACCGCGACTGGCGCGCGAGATAATGCTGCATCGCCCACATCTGATGCTGGCCCACGCCAAGTGTTATCAAAGCATCACCCTTGGTGATCTGACTGAGCAGAGCAATGGCGTATTGCGGGGAGAGTTCAGCACTGTCTGTAACTGCGAGAGGATAACGATGCTTCAGATCTGTGACGTAATCCACCCAATCGCGATAATCACCCGGTTGTACATTTTCGAGCAGTTGCTGTAGCGCAGCGCGCAAGTCAGCACAGATAGGGAGAGTCACAGGTTTATTCTTGTTCAGTTCATTGCGATCGACATCAATATGAATAATCGTGCCGTGCTTGATAAACTCACTCACTTTCCCGGTCACGCGGTCATCAAAACGGACACCGATCGCCAGAACCAAATCTGCCTCATTAATGGCAACATTGGCATATTTGGTGCCGTGCATACCAAGGACGTGCAATGACAACGGATGATCTGGCGGGAAGACTCCAAGCCCCATGATTGTCGTCGTCACCGGACAGCCGAGCTTTTCCGCAAGCTGCAGTAACAGTCCCTGGGTATCAGAACTCGTCACTCCGCCACCAACGTACAGAATCGGTCGCCGCGCAGTACGCAAAAGTTGACAACACACATCGAGCTGAGATGAGGAAATCTCCCCCACCGGTGGCTCTGGCGGAGCAATCTCTGCCGGCATTCGCGGTGGCGTATACTTTCCTTCTGGGTCACGCGGATAGTGTTGTTGCACATCTTTAGGAATATCGATGAGGACCGGGCCGGGACGGTTCCCTCCTGCCAGCGCGAAGGCTTGCCTCACCACCGTTGGAATACTTGCCACACTATCGACGAGGAAACTCTTCTTGGTAATCGGCTGGGTAATCGAGACGATGTCTACCTCTTGAAAGGCATTCTTGCCGAGCAAGTGCGAAGGCACGTTGCCTGTAATAGCGACGATCGGCACTGAATCACTGTTCGCATCAGCGATGCCCGTAACAAGATTCGTCGCCCCCGGACCAGAAGTTGCCAGACACACACCGACTTTGCCAGTCGCACGGGCAAATCCTTCCGCCGCATGGGCGGCACCTTGTTCATGTTCGACACGAATGCAACGGATGTCATATTCTTGCAGGACATCGAAAATCTCTAAGTTCGCCCCGCCCGGATAGCCGAACAACACATCAACTCCCTCAAGTTTGAGGCACTGGGCGAGAATCTGCGCACCACGCAACGCATGCGCACGATCTTCCGGGTTAATCTCCGACAATGTCGCCCCGAGGATCGTCGGTACGTCTTCGTACGTAACACGATCGACACTGTTGACAGCAGGTGGTTGAGATCGAGGCAGACTCGCCTCAGGACGTTGTTGTTTGGCCGGCTTAGCGGTACTCATTTCTGTGTATACTCCACAACGGTGACATCTCCACGAGACTGAGCACTGTACCAGTGATCGAGGACGAATGCATCACGACCTCAATCGAACCACAAGACATTGGGACACTGCCCGTAGCGTGCGCACAGCGCACGCTACAGACTCATCCTGTGCGATCCACGTATACGAATGTCATGAGGCAGGTCATACCGGGAACAATTAACCTAAGGCGGTGGCAGGAAACAACTTACCGCAATAGTGATTGACCGGAGTGGAGAGCCTCTGCACAAGAGCAGGGATGAGAGACGAGACCATTGTGTGCTGGCTTCGGTCTAAGTATCGAAGTCTGGTCGAAGAGCTGGATGAACGCGGGCGAC
>VGTJ01000153.1 GCA_016874775.1 Deltaproteobacteria bacterium | reverse complement strand
CCTGCACTGGGTGTTAGATGTCGTGTTTCGCGAAGATGCCCGCCGGGTCTATGATCGCACGACGGCGGAGAACCGGGCGTTCCTCAACCGCTTGGCCGTCTCGCTCTTACGCGGGGACCCCGGCAAAGGTTCGCTCAAAGTTAAGCGCAAACGCCCAGGCTGGCACCTGTCCTACCTCGCCCAACTCCTCGGGTTTCCCTGCACTTGAAGCGCGTTTTCCGTGAAGCTCCTGGATGCCCGCCTACGCGGGCATGACGAACACGCGGAACCCAGCGATAGGAAATCTGCGCCAATTGTGGCGTGGATGAAAAACCTACCCTTATGAGGGGAGCCCGGGGGGAATGGTCCACGAGAAGAGACGCGTGAGTGCATTCTCCTCGACAAAGCGCTCGACGATTTCGCAGGCGCGCTCCGGCGTCGCGATGAAGCAGCCGTTCGCCTCGAGGTCCGCTCGCGTCGCCGAAGGCGAGAAGGACGGTTGCCCTGCGGCGGCAGCCCATTGCGCGTAAAGGAGGCCTTCGCTGCCTGATTCACAGAACACAACAGCTGCTTCTTGATTTTTGATTACGCAAATAACGCGTAACAGTGTATCGAATCGTCGGTGAACGCGTGCACGTGAGCGGGGGACCTTACCGCGCGCTGTTGCGTGCAGTAAAGAAAGGCTACGCAAGGACATCAGTAGCAAACGTGAGCGCCAGTTTGCTCGCACATGCCTGAAGCGCTTGGAAAAAAAGGAGCATCGCCATGCCAGAAGGAAAAACCAGTCGACCATCCAGGCAGTCGTCTCAGAGCGTTAACCTCATCCCCATCGAGCCGAACATCTCCGCAGACTACTTTGAACGTGAGCGGGAAGCGATCTTCAAACATGTCTGGCTCAAGGTTGGTCGCGTGGAAGAGCTTCCTCGCCCCGGAGATTATCTAGTCCGCGACTTGGCAATCTTGCGTTCCTCATTCCTCATCGTGCGAGGTGAGGATGGCATCCTGCGCGCCTTTCACAACATCTGCCGCCATCGCGGCAACCGACTGGAGAAGACCTGTCTGGGCTCGGCGAAGAGTTTTTTCTGTGGCTTCCACGGCTGGACCTATGACACCGTGGGCCGATTAGTGCATGTGCCGCAGGAACAGGATTTTGGCGCCCTGAGTAAAGAGCAACTCGGTCTTGTGCCGGTAGCGCTGGATGTGTGGGAAGGGTTTATCTTTATTAACGTCGACCCTACGCCGCAAGAATCGCTCAGGGACTACCTCGGCGAAGTGGCAGCGCGGGTCAGTGGATTTCCGTTCGAACAGATGGAGCTGGCCGGACAGTGGACAGCAGACATTACCTCCAATTGGAAAACGTTTCAGGATGCGTTCGTCGAGGCCTACCACGTGCAAACTGTCCACCGCCGCTCGATACCCGATTATCGAAAAGGGCCAGTGAAAGCCGGGCTCCGCACCTTGGGGCGGCATGGCAATCTCACTTTTTATCTCGACCTCCACCATGAGCCCCTGCCAGCCGAAGGGTGGGCCTTCAAGGCTGGGGCGTTAGCCTTTCTGCACAGTGACGCAACGACAGCAAGCCAGCAACGCCCACCAGGATTGAACCCGGATCGCCAGGCGAACTGGATCTTCGACGAGTTTCTCATCTTTCCCAATTTTCATCTGTTCCTTGGTGACGGATGGGTGCTCTGTCATGACTTCTGGCCGGTCTCGGTCGACCACACCGACTGGACTGTCAGTTATTATCTGCAAAAAGTGGACAATCCTGCGATCAGAATCGCCCAAGAATACTCCAAGGTCACGATGCGTGACACCATTCGTGAAGACCTGAGCACGATCGAAAGCACCCATGCCGCGCATCGGTCTGGCGCGCTGACGCATATGGTCGTGTCGTCTGAGTTAGAGCGGTTGGTGACGCATCATCACAACGTGATCGCGACCTATGTAGAAGGGGAAGCGTCCGACAATCGGAGAGGAGCCTAAGATGGGCGCAGACGCAGGAGGGTTGCAGTTACCCGAAGGGTTCGCCGAGTTGGAACGCTTTGTGAGCGACTGGGCGCTTGGCAGTGAACAAGAGCGGAACCACAAGCGCTTAACCTCGTCCATGGAGGAACTCCAGATTTTCTACGACGCCATGCTGCTTTCGATGGAGGCTATTGTTACGCACCTGACGCGGTTTCGTCTGGTGGATCTGCCGCTACCTGAGCAGCGCCTGCTCGCTCTTACCTTGTCGTTGATGGAAGTGGCGCCGGCGGTGGAAGTCTACGGGACGCCTGACGTGCCCAATGCCATTGCGGCCTCCCGTTTTCTGATTCGCAGTCCCTGAACGAAGCCAGCTCATATCTCATTTGGGCGCCTATTTGGTAGATGAAAAGGCGAAGGAAGAGCAATGACACATCAGGTTACATATAGGCATCCTAGTTGAAATGGAGACACGAGAGCTCTACACCACCCTTCGACAAGCTCAGGGTGTACGGGTGCGAGCTTGCACGCGTTGAGGTTTGTCCGTTCATGCTGAGCCTGTCCAAGCATGGAGAGTAGTCACACGGCAGATTTCATTTAGGAGACCTATAGATGTATTGTGTATCCGATTTTCGCCTGAACGCCTTGTCGGGACGTTACGGGAGGCTGCGCGGCGCAGGTCTCAACCATCTGACTCGTCCGTTGTCAGCTTGACTGGCAGTCTCAGGGTCTATATGTCGTAAGGACACCTTCTGGGCGGGTCGCAGTGGTGCGAGAGGGGAGTGCGTTGAGCGCCCCCGACCTGCGGTAACCGTCAGTGACACGACCCAGGAGAGTCACTACGTGTCGAGGGAATCTGGATGATCTCTATGACGATTTCTTTCCTTCGTGCTGAAGGATGGACTGGTACGCACCGGACACTGATCCTGGCTGTTGTTCTGACGTTGCTAGCCATCGTTTCAGGGCGAGCGGTCTACGCGGAACACGAAGACGCGGAAAGGCGTACGTGGAAAACTGTGGCTGAACTCACGGCTGAAGAACGTGCGGCGATCGATTTCTCTGCCGACACGCCACGGCACCCGGAGTTTCCCTATCTACCTGCGGAACGCTTTCCCTTTACGGCACCATATACAGCCGAGGAGATGGGCTTACGGTCGATGGAGTTTGGCTACTGGCGTCGCTGGACGTCCTCGACCGTGCAAACGTACGGCTCGATTGACGCTCACGGGTATATGCCGACGTGGGGGAAGTGCGTGACCTCAGTGTCGTATCAGGTGGCGGATGGCATCGCTGGCCACCTCTACGCCCAACCGGGTCACAATACCTACAACGCCTTGCTGCAATATCTGGCCCCGCCCGAACTGTACGGAAACCAGACGCTGTACGTCCGCTATCGCACCGATCAACACTTCACCAAGAAGCAAGATACGTTTCGCTATTCCTCGGCGTTACGACGGGTCCGGCGCTTTCCCACGCCGCAACGACAAGTGAAGTATCCGGGCTATCCGTTTACCTATGATGACGATGTGGGCAGAGATGCGTGGGAGTTTCACTGGCGCGTGATTGGCACTGATGTGTTGACACGAACGGTGCGGTTCCCAGTCACGCGTCCCACGATGACGCTGGCCGCCGCAGCGGGAGGTTTTCACGAGGTGCCGACGCAGGCAGTCAAAATCATGGGGGATGACTATCCCTGGTATACGCCGGAAGGTGGCGTGCGGACCTATGTTGTTGAAGCAACGCCTAAGGCGGATTGGCTGCCAAACTACTATATCCCGCGCCTGCTCTACTGGTTGGATCAACGGACATTCTTCCCGCTGCGGATCGAAGAATATGGGCCTGATGGCAAACTGGTCTTTATCAGTGTCCGTCTCGGCGCCCAGTTGAATCCGGCCCTGGCCGCGCGTGGGTACAGTAGTGTGGCGCATGTCGATTGGGACCTCACTGCGGACCTGCTGTCATATTTATTCTCTGATACCAATGTGACGCAGCCGTGGTCTGTGCCGGATCAAGAACTCTTTTTCTCACCGGGCTTCTTGCCACGCGAGTGGCGACTCACCAGCCTCAAAAGTCAGGCGGAGGTGGCGTCGCCGCAGGAATTCTTTCTCCGGCCCGCCCTCGAAGATGGGAAGTTCCCTGCCGAGAGACGCATTGAACTGACACCAGAGTTGCGTGCTCGGATTGCCGCGCAAGAACGCGCTGGTCGACTGGTGTTTACCGGCGAGGAGCCGAGCGATTCCCCAACGCCGACACCGACGAAGGTGGACGCGCAGGATTCGGCCACACCTCGGAAACAGGAGCTTTCCACTTCTGCACAGCCAGTGCGATCTGAACAAACGATGTCTCCTCCCAGCAGTGGGTCCGTGCTCTCGTTGCAGGAGTAAGGTGGTCGTTCTGCTCGCGCCATGCTATTTTCCGCCCTCACGTGTGAGGCCTGTGCTCGGTGTAACAGCGTGACAACAACGATTGAGAGATAAGGAGAACACCATGGCGACCTACATTGACGTGGAAGAAGCGAAACAACGAACAGGCTTACGCCTCGTCGTCGCGCCGGGCATCCCTGGCCCGTGGGGCGAGGCCATCAAAGGGATCTGCTATGTGAAGCAGATTCCCTTCACGCTAGTCCGGTTCGACATTGGCGCCGAAAACAAAGCGTTGGCCGAGTGGTCGGCCCAAGCCTCGGTTCCAGTGATGATCTGGAATGGTGAGTTTCCCAAGTCGACCTGGAACCAGCAACTGGCACTGGCTGAACGATTGGCTCCTGCTCCGTCCTTGATCCCTGCGGAGATTACTGACCGTATGCTGTTATTTGGATTTGCTCACGAGCTGTGTGGGGAAAATGGCTTTGGCTGGTGTCGCCGCTTGATGATCGTCCATCAGACGTTGTCAACGCCAGGGATTCCTGCAGAAAACCGTGCCTTCGCCCAATACTTCGGGGCCAAGTATGGCTACAGCCCGGACGCCGGCCAAGCCGCAACTACCCGAGTCATTGCGATTCTCCAGGCGCTGGGGACACAACTCGAACGCCAACACGCTAACGGCAGTCGCTATTTGATTGGCCGCACGCTCTCAGCGCTTGATATCTATTGGGCGGCCTTTGCCACTCTCATTACGCCCCTGCCTGAAGATATGTGTCCAATGGGACCGATCAACCGTGCCATGTACACGAATACCGAGGCATCCGTCCAAGCCGCTGTCCCACCACGTTTGATGGAACACCGCGATTTCATCTACCAGCACCACCTGCAACTCCCCATCGACTTGTAGGGACTATACTGCGTAGCCGAGCGAGACCGGTCTGCTACGCAATGACGTCGACAGGTGGGCGCCGTGTTCACAGTAACGCCTGAGGGTACGTGGAGCCTCGTCCATCGTTTCAGCGCTCGTCTGTACGTAAGGGGAGCTTCCTGCCCTGGGCATCGTAGCGTAAAGAAACACTGCTGAGGTGAGCGGCCTGTTCACCTCATCGAGAGGGAGGCACCATGGGGTACCGCATTGCCATCGACGTGGGTGGCACGTTTACGGATGTGGTAGTGGCAGATGATGCCGGACGCTTAACGATCGGCAAAGGCCTCACGACCAAGGAGCGTATTTTCCAGGGCATGGAACGCGGGCTGGCAGTCGCCGCTGAACAACTGCGGGAACCTAGTGTGCGCACGCTGCTACAGAACGCCGAGATGTTCATCTATGGCACCACAACGGCAACCAACGCTGTCCTTGAAGGACGCACGGCAAAGACGGCGTTCCTGACTACGGCGGGCTTCCCCGATATTCTCGTGCTACGTGAAGGTGGCAAACTCAATGCCTACGACTTTACCACCCCCTACCCTGAACCATACGTCCCCCGCCGACTGACGTATGAGATCCGCGAGCGGATCTCTGCCGAAGGCGAGGTGTTAATATCACTCGATGAGATGCACGCGCGCAGTGTCCTGCACCACCTCCGCACCCAGCGGGTCGAAGCGATTGGCGTGTGTTTGTTATGGTCGATCGTCAACCCAGTGCATGAAACCGCGTTAGCCACGCTGATCGAAGAGGAACTCCCTGGCGTTCCCTACTCCCTGTCCTCGCAGCTCAACCCCATTATTCGAGAGTATCGGCGCGCCTCGTCAACCGTCATTGATGCCTCGCTCAAACCCCTCATGCAGCGCCACCTGCAAGAGGTGACCGAGGATGTCCGGCGGGCGGGCTTCAGTGGGGACATTCTCGGCGCGACCTCTTCTGGTGGCGTGATGCGCTTGTTGTCATTAGCGGAACGACCGATTTACAGCGTGCGCTCTGGTCCAGCGCTGGCGCCGGTGGTGGCGCTGGCGTACGCGCACGCGGAACTCGGACAACACGATGTCATTACCTGTGATACGGGCGGCACCAGTTTCGATGTCAGCCTGGTGCGTGAGGGCATGATCAAGTCGACACGAGAAACCTGGCTTGGGGGTCAGTGGATCGGGCACATGACCGGACTCTCGTCGGTCGATGTGCGCAGCATTGGCGCTGGCGGTGGTTCGATTGCCTGGATCGATGCGGGTGGACTGCTACGCGTCGGTCCCGAAAGTGCCGGGTCGAATCCAGGGCCTTCCTGCTACGGTCAGGGCGGCGCTCGTCCGACCGTCACTGATGCGGCGTTAGTGCTCGGGTACCTCAATCCCGCGTATTTTCTTGGTGGGCGGATGCCGCTCGAGGTTGAAGCGGCACGCCGCGCGGTAGACACGATCGCGATACGGCTCGACAAAAGCCTGGATGCGACGGCCCAGTCGATTCTCACTATCGCGAGTGAAGCGATGGTCCAAGCCATCCAAGAAATCACCATCAACGAAGGTGTTGATCCCCGTGAGACCCTGGTGGTGGCTGGTGGTGGCGCCGCCGGACTCAACATGGTAGCGATCGCGCAAGAACTCGGCTGTCGACAGTTGCTGATCCCGCGCACGGCGGGAGCATTGAGTGCGTGTGGCGCCCAGTACTCGGATATTGTTGCTGAGTTTAGTATCAGCAAACTGACCGAGACCACTCATTTCGCCTATGACCAGGTCAATGCAGCCTTACAATCTGTGAGCCTGGAAATGGACACGCTCGAAACTGATCTGCGTCACTGGGGGATTGCGGACTGCCGCCGCGATTTCTTTGTCGAAGCTCGTTACCCGACCCAGGTCTGGGAGTTGGAAGTGGCACTGGCACGCGGGACGTTTACTGGAGCAGACGATGTGGCGGCGCTGGTCGAGGGCTTCCATCGGACCCATGAACGCGTCTTCGCCGTCAAAGACGCTGGGGCCGCAGTCGAGTGTCTGCATTGGAAAGGCCGTCTGACTGGGCTGCTCAAGCGACCAGCACTTGCGCACGCGCAGTCGATCCTGTCATCACCGAAGCCGACAGCCCCTGCACACCGTGCCGTATATTTTGCTGATCGTGGTCGCAGTGCGGTCGCTGTCTATGTGGGCTCAACCTTAGCGCCGGGGAGCGAGGTCAATGGTCCAGCGATTATTGAGGAGCCAACCACAACCATCGTGCTCTATCCACAGAGCCGGGCACAGGTCACCGCCTTCGGCAACTATCTCATTACCCTGAATCCGTGAGCAACAAGAGGACACACACGATGAGTACTGCAACGCAACCGCCACACACCGCAGACGCACCGCTCGATCCCACACTGTTAGCGGTCTTAGCCAATCGTTTTGAGGCGATTGTCCGCGAGATGACGCAAACGCTGCTCCGGGCTGGTCGTTCGGCGGCGATCAACATCGCGCGGGATTTCTCGTGCTCAATCACCACCAGTGTGACTGGTACCCATGAACTGCTGGCGGCGGCGGAAGGATTGCCAGTCCACATCTATGGTTCCCATCTGCAAGCGGAAGCGATGAGCACGCTCCACGCTGATGTGCGCGAAGGGGACGCGTTTCTGCACAACGATCCCTATCTGGGTAACTCCCACCCAGCCGATCATACGATTCTGGTACCAGTCTTCTGTGAGGGTGAGCATGTCTTTACCAGTGTTGCCAAAGCGCATCTGTCAGACATCGGCAACGCCTTGCCCACCTCGTACATGCCGACGGCGCGCGATGTGTATGAAGAGGGGGCACTCGTCTTTCCCTGTGTCCGCATCCAGCAGCAGTATCACGATATCGACGATATCATTCGCCTGTGTCGCGTGCGCATTCGCGTACCCGACCAGTGGTATGGCGACTACCTCGCGATGCTGGGCGCAGCCCGTGTCGGCGAGCGGCGCGTCAAGGAACTCGTGCGGAAATACGGTCTCGCCACCATCACGCGGTTCGTGCGGGAGTGGTTTGATTATGCTGAACGGCGCATGCACTACGCTATTAAACAGCTTCCGAGTGGGACGGTCATTGGGAGCGGCAAACACGATCCGTTTCCTGGCTTGCCGCAGGGGCTGCCACTCAAAGCAGTGATTACCATCGACAGTGAACAGGGTCGGATTGACGTTGATCTGCGCGACAACCCCGACAATGTTGACGGGGGAGCGAATGCCTCACAGTCAGTATCGATCTCGGCGGTCATGCAGGGGATTTTTAGTGTGCTGGATCCCGATGTGCCTCATAACGCGGGGAGTTTTCGTCGTGTGCAGGTCCACCTGCGTGAAGGTTGCGTGGTCGGCATTCCGCGCTTTCCGCACTCGTGTTCGTTAGCGACGACTAACCCAGCCAATCGCTTGGTCGGTGTAGTGCAGTCGGCGTTCGCCGATCTCGGTGCAGCGTGGGGCACGGCTGAGGGCGGGATTGCGCAAAATGCTGGCTATGCGGTGATCTCAGGAGCAGACTCTCGTCGTCACGGCGCACGCTATGTCAATCAGATGCTGCTGGGCAATAATGGTGGCCCGGCTTCAGCACGGTGCGACGGGTGGGTGACGTATGGCATCGCCGTGATTTCTGGTCTGCTGTACCGCGATAGCATCGAAATCGCCGAACAGAAGTACCCGTTGCTCGTGCACTGGCAGAAACTCGCGCAAGACAGTGGCGGAGCGGGCACGTTTCGCGGCGCTCCTGCCATCGAAGTACAATATGGCCCCAAAGGCGACGCAGTCACGTTCACCTTTCCCATGGAAGGCTATGAGACACCGGCCAAAGGCGTGCGCGGTGGCCTGTCTGGCTCCAAGGCGGTTGCCATCAAGATTGACCGGAGTGGAAACGAAATGCACCTCCCGAATATCTATGCAGGAGAATTGCACCCAGGCGAGTGTATTCGCTCGCGTGACTGTGGCGGTGGTGGCTACGGTCTGCCGACCGAACGCGACCCTGAACAGGTACGTCATGATGTGATGGAACGCTGGGTCTCTCGGGCGCAGGCACGTGAGGTGTATGGGGTGGTATTCACGGGGAGTGAGGCAGAGGAGACGTTAGCGGTTGATCACGCAGCTACGACACAGTTGCGCGAACAGATGCAGACAACCAACACGGAGGACCGCTCGACAACCAAGGAGTAAACACCATGAGCACCAAGCAGGCCTTGAGTACACCATTTTGGTCGCGGCCAGGGCAGTTCGGACCGTGGTCGCAAGCGATTCGTGTTCCTGCCGGTCATGATCTCATCTTCACCACTGGCATGACGGCCCGCGATGAACAAGGCAATACCGTCGCGCCAGGGGACCCCAAAGCCCAGGCCAGACGCATCTTTGAACAGCTGCGGGCGATTCTCGCTGAGGCCGGAGCGACGCTCGATGATGTCGTGCAAATAACGGTCTATGTCCACACGATGGATGACATCCTCGCCATCCAAGAGGTGCGGAATGACTTCTGGCCCAGTGCCCCACCCGTCTCAGCGACGGTGCAGGTGGCACGCCTCGTGTCTGATGCCGTGCGACTTGAAGTGCAAGCGGTTGCCGTCGTGCCCTAGGAAAACAGCGTGTATATCGCTCCGGGCGGGCTGTCAATCAAAGTAGTTCGATCACCGACCACTGGCCGTCGCCCTATAGTCATCGCTTCCTACCCTCCATGTCGCTTGCGTTCCGTGGCAAAAGGCGCAAAAAGGGAAGGATAAGCGGGGAAGTGACCCGCCGTTACCCATCTCACCCGGAAGGAGGGGCAATATGGAGGTTATGCCCATACTGCAACGGCAAGAGCGGAAGATGGTGCCTATCACTACGAGTTCCTCTACGACACAGCGACCAGGAAAGTAATCTGCCAGCGGCACCTCAATGCACGAAGGGAGCCCACCCAACGGTTCCCTTCGGAGCTGGCAATTTGAACGTTATACCTAAAAAGGAGGGCTGAGTGATGATGCACGGGAAAGTGATTGATGGCGATGGTCATATTATCGAAGCACCGGATCTGTGGGCCCGGTACCTGGAGAACAAATACAAGGATCGGGCGATCCGCATGGAGAAAGATCCCAACGGGGTCGAATATTTCCTCATCGACGGTCGCCCCTCAGTCAATCTCCGGGGTGTCGGACCTGCGATCGGCGGGATCGGTCAACCCTATCAGCAGATCTCCACCTCAGGGACCTTCGGCTACTTTGATGGTCCCAAAGGCGCCTATGAGCCCACCGCCCGGTTACGCCTGATGGATGAGGAAGGATTGGACGCAGCCGTGTTGTTTCCTTCCTTGGGCTTGGCGTGGGAAGTGGAAGTCAAAGAGGCGGAGTTAGCAGCAGCCTACGTTCGTGCGTACAACAACTGGATCATCGACTTTTGTCATACCGACCCCAAGCGCCTCATCCCGGTGGCACACATCTCGTTACTCGACATCAACGAAGGCGTGAAGGAAGTCCAACGCGTCGCCAAACTCGGAGTGAAAGGCGCATTTATGCGGGCTGCGCCACCCAGTCAGATTCCCTATTGGGACCGTGCCTACGACCCGTTCTGGGCAGCGCTCCAGGATGCAGGCATGCCGATCGGGTTCCACGTCTCCTTGAATGAGTTCTTTCTGGGCCATCAGTGGAAGATGAGCGAGTCGGTCACGGCGGTCCAAAGCCCACTGCACGGCTATCGTTTCAGCGTCGTCATGTTCGACGTGCAAGCCGCGTTCGCGGCCTTGTGTCAGGGCGCGGTGTTTGATCGTTTTCCGCACTTGAAGGTATTACTGTTGGAAACCGGCGGTGGCTGGATCGCGCATTTCCTGGAACGCATGGACGCCAAGCATAAGCTCTTGAGTTGGAAGACGGGATTGAAACACTATCCAAGCGAATACTTCCACCGTCAGTGCTGGATTTCGTTTGACCCGGATGAAAGCACCATTCCGGACATGGTCAAGCACTGTGGCGCCGACAAATTTATCTGGGCATCCGACTTTCCCCATTTTGACGCGAGTCCGGTCGCAGTTGCGGAAACCAAACACGCGATTTCCTCACTTCCTCACGGTGATCAGCAGCTCATCTTAGGGGACAATATCACGCGCATTTATAACCTATCGTAGCCTAACATGAAGTGACGAGAACACGTGGTTACGCGATCTTCTATAGAAAGGAAGGTGTTCGATGACAGCGACAGCGACGGAACTCTATACCGGGAAGTACGGGATCATGGATACGGACGGGCACATCGTGGAACCGGCCGATCTCTGGGCCGGCGAGCTGATGGAAGCCAAGTACAAGGGGCGGGGGCTGCAATTCGGGCGCACAGCCGACGGCTTGCATCTGCAGCTCGACGGGCAATTCTTGCGGGGCAACGACTTGAAGAGCGTGCAATCGATCATGGGGATGGGGCGGTCGCTGGTGGAAATGGAGGACATGAAGATGGAATGGCCGGGAGATGCGGATCGAGCTGGTTATGACCCCGTGGCGCGGCTAGCCCGCTCGGACGCGGAAGGGCTCGCCTATGCTGCGATCTTCCCTTCCCTTGGCCTGCTGTGGAACACGCACATCACCGATATCGAATTGGCCCATGCCATGTGCCGGGCCTACAATCGCTGGGTGATCGACTTCTGCGCCGGGAGCCACGGGCGGTTGGTGCCGGTCGCGCACGCCTTTCTGGGTGACCCGCAGGTCGCGGCCGCAGACCTCAAGAGCGCGGTTAAGGCGGGTGCGAAAGGCGCCATGCTCGTGACCTTTAACGTGCGGAAATTACCCTTAGGGGATCCGGAATGGGATCCGTTCTATGCCACTGCTCAGGATCTCAATGTCCCGATTTGCATTCACGTGTCCGGGGAAACCCGGGAGTATCGCCCCTTCAGCCGCATCCAGCCTAAGATCCTGCATGACGGTGGTCAATTTCTGATGTCAGTCCTGGGGGGCCGGGTTGCGATGGAAATCGCCCTCGTCGATATGTTTCAGTACGGGCTGTTCGCACGGTTCCCGCGTCTGCGTGTCGGCTTCTTTGAAGGCGGGGCGGGGTGGGTGTCCTCCTTACTCGATAAGATGGAAGCCGTCTTCGATACCCAGGTCGGCGAGCGCGGGGTCAAGCGCACCCTGCGCCCGCGGGAAGTGTTTGCCCAGCAGTGCTTTGTGAGCGGTGATCCGGATGAGAAGGGATGGGCGAAAACGATCGAAGACTTTGGGCCGTCTCAATTCGGCTGGGCATCGGATTTTCCTCATCCCGACCACCCCGGGAACTACATGGAGCATCTGGCACACCTCGCCGCGAGCCTGCACACACCCGAAGCCCGCAACGGCCTCATGGGCGACGCGGCAGTGCGGTTTTTCGGACTCGCGTGAACCGTGGCGTGGACAGCTGAGAGTCGCACCAATACTGTTCGGTACAACTTGTGCAGGCATGCTAAGAGGTTCCTTCTCCCACCGGGAGAAGGTCAGGATGAGGGGAAGAGACAATGGTATTCCTTATTTGGTCCCCTCCCCCTTGCCCTCTCCCGGTGGGAGAGGGAATTCTGCGCGCCTTATCGCTCGACCTCAAAATTTGTCCCGGACAATATTGATAGACATACAGAGTAGGAGATCGCACCCGGAAGAAGAGTGGTCGTGGAAGGTAGGGATGCCTATGCAGACGCTGCAGCGTGGACTTACCCAAGAGATGGGCAGGTTCCTGGCCACTCTTTCGTATAACGACCTGCCCGAGGAAGTGATTGAGATCACAAAAAGTCGGCTCATCGATGAGCGATCCGTTGGTGGCGAAGGCCCGAGATGAGCGAAAAGGAGGCATAATGTCACGGATTCTGACCTGTACGTGGTCACCTACAGCACTCGCCGTCCCAAAGCTCCTCAGAGAACCTGAACGTTCCTTGGATGTCGTGACGAACAATGTCTCTGGTCCTCGCCTCACAGAGCAACTCCTCGGGTTAGTGCGGAAAGCAGAGCGGTTGGGGATTGACCATCTGCTCTATGGCCAGCGCTGGTGGGGGAGCGGGCAAGAGATCGAAGGGTCCACCTACGACTGCATGGCCATGACGGCTTTCTACGCTGCGCATACTGAGCGACTCCGCTTGGTGACCGCCATCCATCCGGGTTTTGTACTCCCCGGGCCGATCGCGAAATGGGGAGCGACCATCGATCGGCTCACCGGAGGCCGCTGGGCCATCAACGTCACTTCCGGTTGGCATCTCGCGGAATTTGGTATGTATGGTGCGCCTCTCCTGGAACACGATGAACGGTATGCCCGTTCAACAGAATTCATTGAGATTCTGCTCGGAGCCTGGACGCAGGAAGAATTCACCTACAGCGGCCGCTTCTATCAAGTGGACGGATTACGACTCGAACCGCGACCGGTGACGCGCCAGCTTGAGGTGTTTCAAGGCGGACAATCCCCTGCCGCTATGACTATGGCGGCGCAGCACACGGATTGGATGTTTCTGAATTGCGGACCGCCAGCCAAGATCCGTCGGATTATTGAAACGGTACGACAGCACACAGCCACGACCGGTCGCCAGGTGCGCTTCGTGCTCTATGCTATTCCCCTGTGCCGCGCGACGGATGCTGAAGCCGAAGCGGAGATTGCTGCGATGGTGGACTCGATTGATGACCAGATGCGGCAGCGTCGGAGAGTGTCGGTCGGTGGTGCCCAGGGGATGTGGGCGGACGACGAGGACCCGCTCGCGTGGCTGGATACGAATGAAGGGTTGGCCAGCCGCTTGATTGGCAGTCCGCAGACAATCCTGCAGGGCGTGCTGGAGTTTCATCAGCTTGGTGTGGACTGCTTTCATGTAACGCTTGACGATGAGCGCTTCAATCAGGAAGTGTTGCCGGTGTTGCAGACTGTGGAGCACGATCACCTACACCTCCATTGATAAATGCTGATCGCACGTGCAAACGGCGGAACGCCTTCGCCCTTATGGAGAGCATCGAGGGGTCGGGGAGGCAACAGAGACGGACCGAAACTGCGGATACCAACCTCGGAATACTCCTTCCAAATCGCCAGCCAAGACTTTGGTCCGCGTTTGTAACAGTAAGTGTTCCCCCTTGGGGGTCCACTGCATCTGCTGACGTTTCACGAACCGCTTGCTCACGACTTGATTAATCGTGGATTCCACAAAAGCGGTACTAATGGTGTCCCCCTGGCGATAACGTTCGCCGAAATTGGGGATAAAGTTCCGGTTGTTGCGAATGTACGTGTCAAACTCCGTGACGCCACGATTGAGTTTCGCCGCCGGTAGGAAACGACGACGCAGCACGTCAAGATCGAACAACACCAACCCCACACATTCTAACGCCTTGTCAACATTACCATGCCACAAATAGTGGTTCACGCGCTTCCAGGACCTGCGCTTGTTACCGCCGCGCTGACCGACCAGCGCAGGTCTGTGTTCGTGAGGGATCGTGGAGTAATGGCCCGCACAGCCTGCGCTGCTCGAGGAGTGCTGACAGAAAGAAGGGCTCGATGAGTATTCACGTTCTGCGTTGTAAGGATGCGCTCAGCCATCTCATCAATGAGTTGCCGTTGCGCCCTCAGTCCGTATGCGACTGGTAGACCACACGACCGGCAAACAGTGTCATCTCCACCACGGTGTTGGCAATGGCATGAAGGTCAATGGTGAACAGGTTGCGATCCAAGACAATCACATCTGCCGACTTTCCCACGCGCAGTGATCCGGTCACGTGGTCACGACGGAGGGCATAGGCTCCTGCAACCGTGAAGATCGGTAGCACCTGCTCTAGACTCACCGCTTGTTCTGACCACACGCTTCCAGGTGTTGCCCGTGTCGGATCCTGGCGCGTCACCATAGCTTCAATGCCGATCCACGGATCCATCGAGGCCACCGCCGCCGGCCAGTCAGAGCCAGCCAACAGCGGTGCTCCCGCCTCTAGCAGATCGCGTATCGGCCAGTAGTGGTGCGCGCGTTCGCCAACGGCATTCACGATCGCTGCATTGATTGGAGACGGATACCAGATATAGGGGGATAAGTCGGCCACAACGTTTAACGCACGAAACCGCGGGATGTCTAGCGGATCAATAAAACCCGCATGTGCCAGTTCATGGCGCAGATCCGCCCGTCCCGAAATCTTGTGGGCGCGTTCAATCGCGTTCAGAGCAACGCGCACCGAACGGTCCCCTGCCGTATGCAGTTTGACGGTAAAGCCACGTTTCTCTAATTGCGCGATGTCAGTCGTTAACGTGTATTCATCGACGTGTAACACACCCGTGTAGCCGTCGGGAAAACTGGGGTGAGGCACATACGGTGCGAGCATGGCAGCAGTACGCGCCCCGGTCGGCACGCCGTCCTCATAAATCTTCACAAATCGTGTATCGACGTGCGGTGAGGCTTAGCGATCGCGCAGCGCTTCGATGAGATCATAATCCAGTGGTGTGGTACGGTGGCCGTACGGTGTGGAAATCGCTGCGGCAACATGCAGGCTCAGGGCGCCTGCATGGTCGATGTCTCGGTAGGCTTTGAGCAGCGGCTCGGTTGCGA
>VGTJ01000152.1 GCA_016874775.1 Deltaproteobacteria bacterium | reverse complement strand
ACCAAGTCCAAACGCGGGCCGAAGAAGCCAGTACCTCACAAACTGAGTGGCAAAAAACAAACGCACGTATCGACTGCGCGGATTCTGGCGATGCGACGGTAGTCAACCGACCTTTACAGGGATGGCCGCTATGGCATCGCCCGTCATGTCCTCGAACTCTTGGTGGAGCAGAACTACGAAGTGGACTGCAGTACTACTCCGGGATTCGACTACCGTGGTGATGGTGGCCCAAATTTCGCGGACGCCTCCTTAGACTGCTTCTGGTGTGGTCCAGATGAAAAAATTCTCGGCATTCCGACCACCGGCGCTTTAGTTGGCTTTTGGCAAGCGTACGCCAATGCAGTGTACCGCTTTTGTTCGACTGGTTGGCGCCCGCGTTTACGCCTCCCGGCGATCCTCTCGCGACTCAATGCGATCGACCGGCTTCGGCTCTCCCCTGAAGGATTCGGCTGGCAGGAGCATCGCAAACTCACGCACTTTCTCCTTGACCGGGGAGTGAAGACGTTTACGTTCTCGTTTCATAGTCCTTCGCTCGTGCCTGGCCACACCGCATACGTACGCAATGAAAATGATCGTGCACGGTTTCTCGATAGTTTTCGCCGTTACTTCGATTATTTTTTTGGTCAATTGAACGGTCGTACCATGACCGCCCTCGAACTGAAAGCTACTCTACTCTCGCACTCTAGGAAGAAGAAAGACCACCAATGAAAGTTCTGGGAATATCACCGCTTGATAAAGATGCCAATGCGTCAGCCGTAGAAGATGGGAAAATTCTTTTCGCTGCTGGCGAAGAACGTTTCAGTCGGGAGAAGCAACATGCTGGTTTTCCCTACAAAGCCATTGCGGCAGCCCTGGCGACCACAGGATGGAAAGTCGAGGATATCGATGTTGTCGCCTATGCGTTTCTCACGCCAGAGCAGGAACAGCAATCGTTGCTCAAGAGCATGGCCAAGGAAAGCGATGCAGCCGGTACATATCGCGACCGCGGGTTACAGCAACGTCTGTCCGAGGCGGAACGCCGCGTGCCCAAGCGTACGCAGGCCATTCCCGGCCTGTCCGTGCCCAACCAACGGATGGACAAACCGTTGACTCACAGAATGTTCTATCGCCTCTTTGGCGGTGATCCGCAACTGAGTCACCTCTACTCGATGTACGTCGACAGACAACGGTCAGGGGAACAATTGGCTGAGCACCAGCACTGGCACAAGGAACTGGAGCGTGGCCTACAACATTTTGCTCTGACCGACAAGCTGAAGCGCTATGAGCACCATCTGTCGCACGCGGCCAACTCGTATCTGGCCAGCGGTCTTGATCGCGCGTTGATTGTGACGATCGACGGCTACGGCACAGGACTCGCCGGCTCAGTCAGCGTCGGCGAGGGCGGCAAAATACGACGTGTCCATAATATTCCGTTTCCCCATTCCCTTGGCTCGTTTTATGAAAGTGTCACGGCGTCGTTGGGCTTCAAACCGGATCGTCACGCAGGCAAGATCGTCGGGCTCGCAGCCTATGGTGATCCGTCTGTGCTTGCGGATATTTTGTTACATCGCTGCGAGGAAACTGACGGTGATTTTCGCATCTACGAAAACCTCAACGTCTACTTCTCTCGCCACCTGGCCCTGCGTTTCCCAATGATTGATGTTGAGGCAGCGTATCAATACGTGCTCGAACAGCTCGCGTGTCGACTGGTCGCTTATTGGGTGAAGCAGACCGGCATCGGCAATGTCGTCCTTTCGGGCGGAGTGACAGCAAACGTCAAGATGAATCAGCGGATTTTCGAGATTGACGGCGTCACTGGACTTTTCGTTTATCCAAATATGGGAGACGGTGGCTGCGGCACTGGGCTTGGATTGTACGCTAGCTGGCCGGGTGGAGTCGGGATACCGTTGGACAATGTTTATCTTGGGCCATCCTATAGCAAAGCTGATGTGCAGGCCGCTTTGGATCAGGCCGGACTCCAATACACGCGACCGGGAAATCTTGCCGCAGAGGTCGCGCGACGCATCCATGCTGGTGAGGTCATCGCACGCTTCGATGGTCGTATGGAATATGGCCCGCGGGCACTAGGGAACCGCTCGATTCTATATCATGGGCGCGATCCCGAAGTGAACTAGTGGTTGAATCAGCGCTTGGGGCGGACCGAGTTCATGCCGTTCGCGCCGGTGACGTTGTGGGAAGCGCGCGACAAGTGCTATCGCAATGTCGACGGTGCCACCCATGCCGCAGAGTTCATGACGGTAACGTTCGATTGCACCGATTTCCAGCGCAGTGTGTGTCCTGCCGCCGTTCATGTCGACAATACAGCGCGTCCACAGCTTATTCGTCGAGAAAAGAATCCGGGCTATTACGATATCCTCAAAGAGCATGAAAAGCTCTCTGGCTCACCATCAATTATCAACACCAGCTTCAACATGCACGAGGAACCGATTGTGTGCTCACCCCAGGACGCGGTACGTGCGTTTCTTGATGGTCGTATCGATGGGCTAGCTGCTGGGCCATTCTATGTGGAACACCCGTCCGTCCGCGAACGAGTGAAGCCCAAGCAAGCGGCGTAGTGTGATGCCGGGAATCAGCGGTAGAGAAGCACGGACTCGCGCTCTGCGAGCCATTGCTCCTCGTCTCGAGTAGCGAGGACATCAAGGTCAGCAGGCGTTGCGGTTGGATCGTCAACCCACTGACGTAACAAAGGGCTGCCGTTAATGAGATCAATCGCCAGTCGGTCACGTTCGTATTCGTAGGGAAAGTCGCGCCACAGGTCGTAGTCCGGTCGCAACGCACGCAGGGCCTTAAATGCGAGCGCCAGCAACCGCCAGGGTCTGAACAGCGAGTGATCATAGCTGCGGTCTTCGACGTGAATCTGTACCCCACCGCAGAGTTTTCCCACATGTTTGTGAAACGTCGGCTCGAACCAGCACGGCCTGAGTCGACATCCTTGCATCCACTGAGGCGCCAGCGATGTCATTGTCTGCAGCAGTGCCCGCGGGTCCAGCTCTGGAGCACCAAAGAGCTCTAGGGGTCGCGTAGTGCCACGTCCTTCTGACAGGGTCGTCCCTTCCAGCATGACCGTGCCCGCGTAGCAGCGCGCCATCCACAAGTTCGCAGCATTAGGGCTCGGGTTCACCCACGTCCGTTCGCCAAGCGGCCAACCATATCCTGGTGCGGCGCTCGGCTCCCAGCCCTCCATCGTCACTGTCTGATAGTCGACATCGAGTTTCAACGTACGCACGAACCACTGTGCCATTTCACCTAGAGTGAGGCCATGCCGCATGGGTGACGCGCCCGCTCCCACAAAACTCTCCCAGCCTGGTCGCAAGCGTATCCCTTCGACAGGACGCCCCACCGGATTCGGACGATCGAGAATCCACACGCTTTTGTGGTGCTGAGCCGCAGATTCCAGGACATACCGTAAGGTTGTGATGAACGTATAAATACGACAGCCAACATCCTGCAAATCCACAAGCAGCACATCAAATGTATCCATCATCGCGGTCGTCGGTCTGCGCACCTCACCATAGAGGCTAAAGACCGGAATGCCGTGCGCCGGGTCGCTGAAGTCGGGCGACTCAACCATGTTGTCCTGCTTATCACCGCGTAACCCATGTTGGGGACCGAAGGCTGCACTGAGCTTGATTTCAGGATGGACCGCGAGGGCATCGAGTGCATGCTCCAGGTTGTGCGTCACCGACGCTGGATGTGCGAGCAACGCCACGCGTCGCCCAGCGAGCTGTTGGCGTAGATTCTTGTCCGCGAGCAAGCGATCGATACCAAACTTCATCTTGCATCCTTACCTTCCGTGACACTGGTGCGCGTATCGATCAGCAACACAAAACTATCGCGATGGTGAAAATCAGGCTTAGCCGCTGGATGCTGTAAAGCCCAATAGGAGAGGGCACCATCGGTATCCTCTAGGACAGCCGACAATCCCAGCTGAAACGGTTGCCGCGTCAGCGAGTCATCCAGGCGAATGCACGCTGTAAGGACGAAGTGTTGCCTTTCTTGTCGTGCTTCAATGAGAGGTGCTTCGACCTCATTGAGCTCGATAGGCTCGCGATAGGCACGAAACGCATAGGCGGCCCATTGTTGGGAGGGCGAGAAGTTATATTCTCGGTAACCTGCACTGTCCTGACACGCGACGAACGCTTCAAAACAGGTGTGCTTCCATAGCCCGTCAACGCGGGCCGCGAGCGTTCTGCTCGGAACCTGCAATCTTGAGCAGTCGCCAGCGACCATGTACGTAAGCGCGCATCTGCCATCGTGGAACCACTCCACAGACACACGCATCTCCGAGGTAACGGAGGTGAGCGTCTGTGGATGGCAGATCAGTGTCCGCTGATGCACGCGTCCAGGTCCTTTGCCGTTCCCAGACCTACGCCTTACCCTCGACCTGACTAATGTCGCGCACGGCTCCACGTGCAGCACTGGTTGTGAGCGCCGCGTACGAACGCAAGGCAGCGGACACAGCGCGTTGTCGCTTGGCGGGCTTGTACGCGTTCTTCCCTTTCGCTTCCATACGTTGTCGTCGTTTCGCCAGTTCCTCATCTGACAACACGACATTGATGCTACGATTGGGGATGTCGATACGAATCCGATCCCCTTCTTCGAGCAACGCAATGGCACCGCCTTCTGCAGCTTCGGGGGAGACATGGCCGATCGACAAGCCGCTCGTGCCACCACTAAAGCGCCCATCGGTCAGCAAGGCACATTTGGTGCCCAGATGTTTCGACTTGATGTACGAGGTTGGATACAACATCTCCTGCATGCCCGGTCCACCGCGCGGCCCCTCATAGCGAATGACCACCACGTCTCCAGGATTGAGCTTGTTGCCTAAAATACCCATGCACGCTTCTTCTTGTGATTCAAAAATGCGCGCTGGTCCTTCCATCACCCAAATCGACTCATCGACCCCAGCCGTCTTCACGATACAGCCTTCTTGCGCGATGTTGCCATAGAGTACGGCGAGACCACCGTCCTGGCTGTAGGCGAATTCGACCGCACGGATACATCCGTTAATGGCGTCGCGGTCTGCAGTATCGAACTGTTTGTTTTGTGAGAAGGCGTCTTTTGTTCTGACGTTACCTGGCGCGGCTAAACTGCGACGTGAGGCAAATTCGTCGGTCTGCTCACGGCGTATGTCGTTGCGGTCAATCATCTGACCCATCGTCTCACCGCTCACCGTCATCGCATTGCGATGGATCTTCCCCGCCCGATCGAGTTCTCCGAGGATCGTGGCAATCCCACCGGCACGAGCACAGTCCTCGATATGGTACTTTGCCGAGGCCGGAGCGAGCTTACAGATGCACGGCACCTGGCGCGACAGACGATCGATATCGGCCATGGTGAAATTCACACCCGCTTCCTGGGCTGCCGCAAGGAGATGGAGCACGGTGTTGGTCGAGCCGCCCATGGCGATGTCTAATGTTATCGCGTTCTCGAATGCCGTGAAGGTCGCGATACTACGCGGCAGCACCGACTCATCACCGTCCAAGTAATAGGCCTTAGCCATGCGCACAATGCGTTTTGCTGCCCGCGCAAACAGCTCCCACCGTAACGCATGCGTGGCGAGAATGGTGCCATTACCGGGCAGTGCTAAGCCAATCGCTTCGTTAAGGCAGTTCATGCTGTTTGCCGTAAACATGCCAGAACAGGAACCGCACGTCGGGCACGCCGCCTCTTCCATCTTCTGTACGTCCTCATCACTAAGCGAGTCGTCTCCCGCACCAATCATGGCGTTGACGAGATCGAGTTTGGCGGCGCCAGTTGAGAGTTCAGTCTTACCAGCTTCCATCGGACCGCCAGAGACAAAGATCGTCGGGATGTTGAGGCGCATGGCCGCCAGCAACATCCCAGGAGTGATTTTGTCACAGTTTGAGATACAGATAATGGCATCGGCCACATGGGCTTGGACCATGTATTCGACGCTGTCGGCGATGAGCTCGCGGCTCGGCAAGGAGTACAGCATGCCGTCGTGTCCCATGGCGATGCCGTCATCAACCGCGATCGTATTGAACTCGACACCGTAGCCACCATTTTCGTCGATGATCGCTTTGACTTGCTGACCAACATTGTGCAGGTGGACATGTCCGGGCACGAACTGGGTGAACGAATTGGCAATAGCAATAATCGGCTTCTGAAAATCTTCAGTTTTCATACCGGTCGCACGCCACAGTGCGCGCGCACCTGCCATGCGTCGTCCTTGGGTGGTCGTACCGCTTCGATATCCTTGCCGTTGCATAAGTTTAAGCCTCCTTTCCTATGGTCGCCAGCTTGCGTCGTGATTGGCGTAGAAGATACCAGCTTTTGCTGGGTGTATCATAGCCCCACGCATTCAGACGTGCCGCTGTCACCTACGCCGATGGTAGTGGCACCAGTTCACTGACTTCCGCCATTTCAGCCGCCGTCAAGCGCCAATTTGCGGCCGCGGCATTGGCGCGAATCTGTTCTGGCTTGGTAGCCCCGGCGATGACCGACGTGACACACGGTTGTGACGCAAGCCACGACATCGCGAGCTCTAGCAGCGAGTGGCCACGGCTTTTGGCGAAGGCTTCAAGCTTTTCGATCTTGTTGAAGTTATCGTCGTTCGCCCAACTCTTGAAGAAGTCGAGTTTGTCGAGGCGACTGCCAGATGGCAGCGCTTCACCTCGTCGGTACTTGCCGGACAACAGACCATTGGCGATGGGAAAGTAGGGGAGTTGGCCCACATGTTGGCGATCACAGGCGGGAATCACATCTTTTTCAGCGCTGCGATTCAGTAAGCTCCATTCATTCTGCGCCGTGGCAAATGCCACCGTATTCTTGGCTTTCGCTTGTGTTGTGGCCTCGTCAATCTGCGCACCAGTGAAATTGGAGTGCCCGATCGCCCGTACTTTGCCTTGTTTCACCAGATCATTGAGCACGCCGAGGGTCTCTTCGATCGGTGTTTGCGGATCAGGATAATGCATCTGATACAGGTCAACATAATCGGTTTGCAGGCGTTTCAGACTCGCATCGATACACTGAGTGATATAGGCTTTCGTGCCCCAGCGCTCATTCCCTTTGCCGTGCTTGGCCATCCCGCCAAACTTCGTCGCCAGAATAATGTCTTTGCGGCGCGGTTTCAGGATCTCACCCATGAAGGCCTCTGACTTGGTACCACCATACATGTCGGCGGTATCAAAGAAATTCAGGCCAGCGTCGAACGCAGCGTTGAGCACCGCACGGGTTGCCTCAATGTCGATCGTCATGCCAAAATTATTGCAGCCAAGCCCCACAACACTCGCCTGCAAGCCCGTGTTGCCAATCGGACGCATCTCCATCGTTATTCCCCTTTCCGTTGTATCAAAGCAACGTTGCTGTCGTGTACCGAGGCACCACCTACCACGTTCAGGGTCGCATTGTCTACGTTTGCTGATAATGTTCCACCGCCGGCATCCGATCGTAGAAGTGATGCAACAGTCGTCGCCATTCCTGGTATTCCTGAGACCCGCGGAAGCCGACGGTGTGGTCCTCAAGTGTCTGCCAGCGAACCAGTAGCACATAGCGATGAGGCCGCTCAATGCAACGCTGCAGCTCGTGCGCGATATATCCCTTCATTGAGGCAATAATCGGAGCTGCCTTGACAAAGGCACGTTCAAACTCGGCCTCCTGACCGACACGCACGTCAAGCATGGCTATTTCCAAGATCACGGTAACCTCCCGGAAGACAATGTTCGCGCGACGTAGCAACTATCCTGGTAGATAGCTCCCACCATTCACATGAATAGTCTGTCCTGTGATAAAGGCAGCATCATCCGAGAGCAAAAAGGCCACGGTCGCCGCAATCTCCTCTGGTTTGCCTGCCCGGCCGACTGGAATGTCCTTGGCCATCCGCTTGAGATCATCATCAGAAAAAACGACCTTGAGACCGTCATGCAGGATGAGCCCAGGAGCAATCGCGTTCACCGTGACTCCGTAACGAGACAGATCAAGCGCAGCAGATCGGGTATACCCTGTGATGGCCGCCTTTGCAGCAGCATACGGTGCTTGCTCCCCCAACGGATGATATGCCGATAACGAGGCAAGGTTCACAATACGTCCGAAGCCACGATCCTTCATCGACTGGCTAAAGGCTCGGGTGAGATAGTAAGTGCCGTGCAGGTTCACTCGCAGTGTGCGTTCCCAAATACGCGATTCCGTATTCGCTGGCCCCCCGGCTCCGTGAATACCCGCATTATTCACCAAATATGCAATGGTGAGCCCTTGGCCGCGAAGCTTGTCCGCAAAGGCACTCACCAATTCCTCCTTGGCCACGTCAAGTGGGTGAAACTGCACGCGGTCTCGATCTGTGGCGGGAAGTTTTTGTAGCCAGTCACTCACGGTGTCAGCCACACGGTCGCAAGCAACAATATCATGTCCCTCTCCGAGTAGTCGCTGCGTCATCGCCGTGCCAAGTCCGCCAACAGCCCCAGTTATCAATACATGTCCACGTTTCGTGCTCATTTGCCATGCCATCCTTTCACACAATGCGCCACCCAGCGTGCCACCTGCACAGCTTTACAATTGCGCGCTGTCCGTTATACCATCCCGGCGTCATCGACTGCGCACAGGAGGATGCAATGTACTCACTCAAAGATCAAGCCTGTATTGTCGGTGTCGGTGAAACACCGCACACCCGTGGTACTGATAAGAGCGAATTGGCGCTCATGCTCGAAGCCTCCGTCAATGCTATCACCGACGCGGGCCTCACTCCCCATGATATTGATGGAATCATTCCACCGCCGACTCCCTCTGCAACCGCGGAACACTTTGCGGCGAACCTCGGGGTCGAAGACCTGCGTTATTCAGTCACCGTTCACATGGGTGGGGCGAGTGCATTGACTGCCGTGCAGAGTGCGGCTTTGGCGGTTGCGTGCGGTGTCGCCAAGAATGTCCTGGTCCCCTTTGGCTGGAAGGGATACTCCAGTGCTCGGGTTCGCAGCCTTGGCAGCGGTGACAACGACGGCATCTCAGGAGCCCTGGGCAGTTTGATGACAACGATTAATGAGTACTATTTGCCATTCGGTGCCTCTGTGCCAGTGCAATGGTATGCGTGGCTCGCAACGCGGCATAAGGAAATGTACCACATTCCAGATGAGGCGACCGGTGCTATCGCTGTGGCCTCGCGCAAGCATGCCCATCTCAACGATCGAGCCTTCATGCGCAATAGACCGTTGACCATGGATGACTATTTGAATGCGCGCTGGATATCCAAGCCGTTTCGCCTGTTCGATTGCTGCTTAGAAACTGATGGAGCTTGTGCAGTAGTAATCTCGTCGGTGGAACACGCCCGTGACCTCAAACAGACACCCGTGTACATCTCGGGCATCGCTGAGGGACATCCGTATCCGGCGGACGACATTCCGGCGCGACGTGATCCGTTTGTCATCGGCCTAAGCTTCGCAACGCCTAATGCACTACGTATGGCAGACGTTGAACTCAAGGATGTTGACTTCTTGCAAGTCTACGATTGCTTTACGTACGTCGTGTTACTGCAACTTGAGGCGTTGGGACTGTGTAAGCGCGGCGAGATTGGTGATTTTGTCAAAGGTGGGAGAGTTGAGCTGGGCGGAGAGTTTCCCGTCAACACACACGGCGGGCTGCATTCAGAAGCTCATGTCGGTGGCATGAACCACATCGTCGAAGCAACACGTCAGCTTCGACGCCAGTGCGGTGAGCGGCAAGTACAGGATGCGCAGGTGGGCTTGGTGACGGGGTGGGGCGATTTTGGCGACGGGAGTTTGGCGGTGTTACGACGCTAGCGACTGCGTAGAGCCATCATACGTGATGGCTCTACCGCTGGTGAGATTTAGAGAGCCGCCGCACGAATGTCGTCGACCGCCACTGTCCGGTGCGGATTGAAATGCGGCAGAATGTGCTGCCCAATCCGCTTGATCGACTTCATGATGTTAACGTGAGGAATGCGCCCAGCCTGTTTGAAGCAAATGACCTGGCTCAGACCGGCCTTCTGGAAGTTCTCTAGCTTGCGGATGACTTCATCCGGGTTACCAACCGCCACCATGTGATGTGCTTTCAGTTCGGCATCGGTGGCCTCTTTTGGGTCCCCCGACATGGCAAAGACATTACGCAAATACTCGTACGAATATAGTTGGTTCTTCACCATGAGCGGCTGGAAGAGCTTAGCGACGTTGTGCAAGAACCACCGTGCTCCGTCGAGACCAATGGCTTCCTCTTCTTTGTTTTCAGCTACGTGCATGATGGCAACACCAGCGAATTGATCGTTAATAATCTTGGGAATAACGTCGGTCCGATTTTCCGACGCCTTGCGGTACATAGCCATCGCCTTCTGCACTTCTTCCCAGTTGAAGTTGAAGCTCAGCACACCCAAACCACGATCACCCGCCATTGTGTAGCTATCAGGAGCGACACAGGCCATCCACATCGGTGGGTGGGGTTTCTGGATCGGTTTTGGCACCACACGGCGCGGCGGTACTTTGAGAAGCTTACCATCATGCTCAAGAATTTCCTCTGTCCATGCCTTGACGATAATTTCGGCGGCCTCTCGCATCTCGTCACGGGTACGATCGTAGTTGACCGAAAATCCGTCAAGCTCCTGCGCAGTCGTCGAACGACCAATACCGATGTCCACACGACCATTGCTCATGATGTCCAAAACCGCAGCCTGTTCTGCAATTTTGATCGGGTGGTTGAAGTTAAAGGGAGTCAGTCGTACGCCATGGGAAATGCGAATATTCTTGGTGCGTTGACTCACGGCGCCGAAGAAGACCTCTGGTGCCGGGCTATGGGAGTATTCCTCCAAGAAGTGATGCTCAACTTCCCAGACATGGTCGAACCCGATACGGTCAGCGAGTTCAATCTGCGCTAAAGCTTCCCAATAGATGTTATACTCACTGAGCGCATGCCACGGTCGTGGCGTCTCCATTTCATACAGTAAGCCGAATTTCATCGTTCCTCCTTATTGGTGAGCCCAGAACGGACTAGCCCAGAACCGCGCCGACCGCCAGGGGCGATCGGCGCGGGCTATCGCCTACGCCGCGCCGTGGCGCAGCAATTTCCCTGATGTGGTTCCCGTCGGCTTGTCATCTTTGATCGTTACTTCGCCATTGACCAACACGTAGTGATATCCTTCTGCACGCTGCGCCCGACGCCATTCGTTACCGGGTAGATCGTGCATGACTTCCATCGGCAGGACTTTAATGTTGTCATAGTCGTAGATGACGATGTCGGCTGGGGCTCCGTCTTGTAACGTGCCGCGATCACGGAAGCCTGCGCAGCGCGCGGGTTGAGCGCTCAGCTTCCAGTGGGCTTCTTCCAGGCTCAACACTGAGTTCTCCCGCACCAGCTTCTGTATGGTTTCTGTCGGATAGCGGCCGGCGGTGAAGAACTTGGTGTGCGCGCCACCGTCAGACACACCAAGTAGCGTCAGGTCAGACCGCACGACTTCACTCAAATAGGGCAGGCTGCAGCCAATTGTCGTGTAGAATTCGGTTTTCAGATCGTCGGCAACCGCGAGGTCAAGCATCGCGTCAACTGGATGTTTCCCTTGACGCTGTGCTACTTCGCGCAGTTTGAGATTTTCCCATTGCTTCAGCTCGGGCCGTTTCACCGAGAGCACGAAAATTTCCTCAAACGAGTCACTAATGAGACCAGAGGTGTCTTTCTTCAAATCCGCACGCCTGCGAGGATCTGCAAGCTTCGTCCGCTTTTCCTCGATCGTGCCAAGCGTGGCCTCTTTCCACGCCGGATCGTCGTCCCACAGGTTCCAATCTTCAAAGGTAAAGACGAAACCGGGGTCAGTGGTCACACCTTGCCCATAGACCCGCAACCCCTCGTTGCGGCACCGTTCCAGCCAGGCCAGCTGGTTGCGATGACGTTCTGGGAAGCGATCACTTGCTTGCACCACATTGTAGATGATGGGACGGCCGCTGGCCCGCGCCAGGTCCTCGAAATGGCGTTGTGCGTCTTCATTCTTTCCGGTGGGGGAGAGGAAGATCGACTGAATAAACCCCTCGTTGCGCTCGGCGAGGACTCGCGCAAATGCCATACACGTTTCGTCGTGCATGATGTCGGTGACCATCGGGGTGCCATCATAGTCCATCTGGATACTGTTCATCCCCAAACGCTGCGCCGACCAA
Organism: Deltaproteobacteria bacterium; assembly: GCA_016874775.1. NCBI lineage: Bacteria > Pseudomonadati > Myxococcota > Myxococcia > Deltaproteobacteria bacterium. The sequence goes on along the minus strand of VGTJ01000152.1, from coordinate 3,867 downwards.
CCGCAACCACCGGCGTCCATGCCTTCATGGATCAAACGACACATTTCCTGGGTTTCTTTTTCTGTCGGCATACGACCAGATTTTGCGCCATCAAGCCCCATGACCCAAATCATAATCGGTGCAACCGGAACGTAAGGTAACAGGTTGATACCTTTCGGAATACGCTCGATGCTGTCGAGATATTCCGGAAAGGTCACCCAATCCCACGGCATACCGGCCTTCATCGACGCGTACGGGATGGCCTCAACGCGTGTCATCGTGAGCATCGAACGATCGCGCTGGTCGGGGCGTACCGGAGCGAACCCGAAGCCGCAGTTGCCGATCACCGCAGATGTCACCCCATGCCATCCAGAGATCGAGCAGTATGGGTCCCAATAGATTTGCGCGTCGTAGTGCGTATGGAGATCGACAAATCCCGGTGCCACGATAAGGCCATTGGCGTCGATAACCTTGGTTGCATCGTTTGCAGCCAAACGACCAATCTTGGCGATACGACCATTCTTAATGCCAATGTCAGCCCGGTAGCGAGGTATCCGGGTGCCATCGACGACCATTCCGCCTTGGATAACGAGATCAAACGTCGGCATGAATATTCCTCCTTAGTTCTTGACTACTTGCAGCGACAGGTTGCCAAGGTTGGTGTTGCTCGGGTTGCCTGTCGTCTTTGAAGAGGTATAGCTGAGCGTAGCTGTCGTTGCAAGAAAACGTAGGCGTGTTCAACCGTTGCGTACAGCGACGAATAACGCAAAGGGTTCGACATTTTTCTGCGCGCGGTCGGGTTGGAGCACAAAGCCGTGACGGGCAAGGCATCGCACGAGCCACGGACGTGTGGGCCACACCGGCGAATGCGACCGATGCATGCGTCCTGGGCTGCGAACGCGGAATTGCCGTCCTGTGGTTTGCAGAATTAGCGCATTGGCAAAGCCGAGGAGCGAATATGCCACCGCGCGGCGATTGCCAAGCCAGCGCAGTCTCAGCAAATCGCGCGCCGCAGACCGCGCGGTTTCCGTCAGCAATATCAGGGTCCCGTTCTTGCGCAGCACGCGGCCAAACTCAGACACCGTGAGATTGACATCCAGATAGTTGATCACCAAGCGACAGAACACCACATCAAACTCTTCACTTCTAAACGGCAATACTTGTCCATCGCCACGAAAGACATGGGGCGGAGGCACGTGCTCCCACGCAGCAAAGACACGAGACAATCGCAAGTAGTTCTCCTGAAAATCAAGACCATACCCCGTCGCACCATGCTTGAGAAAATTCACAAGATGGCGTCCAGAACTACAGCCGACGTCGAGTACTCGCTTACCGGTCAAGAGTTCGGGTGTCACCCCTTCAGGTAAGGCGCGTCCGTGATCGATCCAGCTGCAATACTCCTTGGCAAAGTTCCCTAGCTCGTAGCCAAGCGGTGTTAAACGAAACCCGTGGGGACCACGCTCTTCGATCAGCTGGAGCGACTTCGCCAGTTGAACCACGTCTTCGCTGGTTGTAGCACTGCTCGTGACAGCAAAGCTTCCCTGTTTCGGCTCCGCGAAATAGGCTTCGCGCAAAAAGCGGCAAAGCGGTTCTCCGTGCCCATTCAGCAAAGCGGAGGTGACAGCATGAGGAATCATACAGAAATCCGTTGCTCTACCAGATACACGTCTTCAAGACCTATCGCGGCTACCCTGTCCTGGCATACCGGCCATTGCACGGTGAGCTTGTGTCGTGCGCGTTGTTGGCCCCGGCAAGATCGCGGCAGGACTGTACCATAGTCGCGGTGCGAAAACAGGACATAGAGAACCAACGCGCTACGCCTATCGACAGGCCTACCATCGCAGGCTACGATCGCGAGCCTGAAATTAGTCCTGGTGATGCAAAAGTGGCGAGACTCGTAATGTCTCCAACCTGAATACTATAAGAAGAACGCCGTGACATATGACACAGGAACGCTGGCACAAGCTGTTACATTTCAATTGCACCGGTTGTGGGAATTGCTGCCGCGACACCGTGGTGTGCCTTACAGATGCGGATATTCAACGCATCGTCGACGGTACGGGAAAAGCAGTCTCGAGTTTCGTGCAATTCTATGACGACGACGGCGTGGCATTGGCCGCATCAAGTCCGTTCTGGGTACCGTTTAGCGACAAGCCCGCAGTGATGGGACTCCGGTCAACTCGCGGGCACTGCGTGTTCTTGGACGGAGAGAATCGCTGCACCATTTATGAACACCGCCCCGTCACATGTCGTCAGCATCCGTTTGATGTCCAGCTGTCCGAGACCGGAGCGGTCACACGTGTTTCGATCAGTCGGGTGGTGGAGTGTCCCCATGACTGGACCGGTAAACTCACGCGGCGTGGGCTGCGGACCCTGCTGTGCTGGAATGACAGACAAGTGACGCGCTACTTCGCCAAAATCCGACAATGGAAGCGTATGCGTGACATGAGCAAGACCCCGAGGGCGTTTCTCAGATTCCTTGGCTTTGCCACGTGAGGCAACGCGAGGCTGATCGCACTTGGAAAGCAAAGCGAACCACGATACAAGAGAGGGCGTGCACGTCAACATCGCTTGAGGGGCTCAGGGGCCAGTCAGGAGGAAAGGGTGACCAAAGCAGATATTGTTGAACGGCTGTATGAACGAGTGGGGCTACCGAAGCAAGAAGTCTCCTATGTGGTCGAATCGGTCTTCGAACTCATGAAAGGGAAACTCGAACAAGGGGAGAAAGTGAAGATTTCCGGGTTCGGTAACTTCACGGTACGGACCAAACAGGCACGGCGTGGACGTAATCCCCAAACCGGCGAGACAATTACCTTGCCAGGACGGCGCGTCTTATCATTTAAAGCCAGTCCGCTATTGAAGGATGCAGTGAACCCGGCGTCATCGTAGGTTCAGCAGTCGTCGCATATCCTCAGACGAAAATAGCAGCCAGCGTCACGCACGCGTGACGCAGCTACCGACACTTAAAGGTCCTCGCAGAAAACCAACGACACACGTACCCAGCTGGCGACACTGCGACATCTGAGAACCCGAACACGAGCCTACAATGTCCGATAAGATACCTTATGACCATCACGCCGCGTCGGCCACAACGATCGAACAGGTGAACTCCGCTGAGCCCGCGATCTGCGCCGATGCCACGATTGTGGTCGTCGGCACCAGCTCATGGTAGCGAGCGCTCACCCAACCAGCCCGTGGCGTCTCACTGCCGCGCCATAACGCCACCGACACGCGGGGATCCAACGCCAGGATAACCGCCCCACCGCGGACGGCAATCATCACTCGGTGTGCGTCGACACGCTCAACGTGACTGTCGGCAGCACAGTGAAAAAACTATTTCACATTATATGACTCACACGCAGAGAGTGAGTCAGTAACAGTGAGTGTTTTCAATTCACCATCGAAATCTACGCACCGTCGATGGATAACCGGATCTGCGAGTTGCGCATATCCATCGTGCTCGCCAATGACGCGACCGCCGTTGGGTCGAGGTTCCCAAGACACACACCGCGCCTCTGCTCGCCTGCCCCAAAGAAATGGACCGAGCATTTCGGATTGATCGCGCGCATCGACCATGAGAGTGTTGTGCGCGCAGGTGCTGCGGAAATAGTCACGCCAGTCGGGATAGCGAAAATAGTCGTAGGTCCCAGGGTCGACGAAGATATGTTGGCCGAACGCGCGGAGAGTGAAGCTCAGTGCGTCAGCATGGCCGTGGGCCGCGATCGACTGAGAGCCCAGATTCCCGCAGTCGAAGAGCAGGCTTAGAGAGTGTTTTGAAAAAGGGATTGGTAAGCTTGAGGGATGAATACACTGCCGCGAGTTTATCCAACGGACCTGACCATGACCGAATGGACACAATTGAAGAGCTTCTTTCCCCCGGCCTCTCGC
>VGTJ01000151.1 GCA_016874775.1 Deltaproteobacteria bacterium | reverse complement strand
GTCGCCCGCGTTCATCCAGCTCTTCGACCAGACTTCGATACTTAGACCGAAGCCAGCACACAATGGTCTCGTCTCTCATCCCTGCTCTTGTGCAGAGGCTCTCCACTCCGGTCAATCACTATTGCGGTAAGTTGTTTCCTGCCACCGCCTAACCCGTCTTTACGGTTTGCAACCGCTAATGTGCAGCGAATGATTATCACGAATACTGGGCGGATAGGCATTGGGACACTGACCCCGAGTCAACTGCTAGATGTGGCGGGCAACGTACGGGCAGATAGTTTCATTGCTGGGAGTACGACGCTCAACGTGCCCGATTATGTGTTTGCCAAGAACTACAAACTCCGACCGTTATCTGAACTAGCGGCGTACATTACGAAAGAGCAACATTTACCGGAGATTCCTTCAGCGAAGGAAATTCAGCAACAGGGAATCGATATCAGTGAGTTTCAGATGCAGCTCTTGAAGAAGGTTGAAGAACTCACGCTTTATACCTTACAGCAAGCACAGGTGAATCAAGAGCAAGCGCGACAGATCAAAACCCTGCGGGCGCAACTTACGCAGCTAAGACGGGGCCCGGCCTTTGGCAAGCGGCGACACTAACACGTCCTTTTCCTCGCAAGTGTTCTACTTCTTCTCATGTCTCTGTTCCAATGCCGCCAAGCGAGAGGCCAGTTCTTTTACAACCCTGTCTTGTTCCAATTTGGCGCGAGTTAAGACTGCAATTGTTGCTCCTTGGGTAGCAATTATCTTTTCTTGGGCAGTGTTGGTTTCCTCTTGTGCCACCGCGTAGAGCGTGAGTTCCTCTATCTTCTTGAGCAACTGCATCTGCAGCTCACTCATATTCACTCCCTGTTCTTTTATCTCCCGTGCTGAAGGAATATCAGGCAGGTGTTTCTCGCGTGCCACATAGGCCCCGAGTTCGGTGAGCGGTCGCAGTTGATAGTCAGGTTCAAAGACATAGTCTGGCACCGTAAGCGTCGTCCCTCCGGCAATGAAGCTACCACTGGTGCGGATATTGCCGCTGACATCGAGTTGCTGCGTGGGCGCAGTCGTACCGATGCCCACTCTCCCAGTGTTCGTAATGACCATGCGCTGGACATTGAGCGTGGCAAAGCGGAGCGAAGGGTTCACCCCTGAGCTTGCTCCACGCACGTTAAAGAAACCCGACCCGGCGCCAAAGGAAGCCCCGGAGTAGCCAAAATTAAAGGCTGGGCCACTATCGAGGTCGGGACCAATGCCATTAAAGACATCCTGGTTTGCCGCGCCAAAGATATGCAGGTTGCCTTGGGGAGTGAGGGTGCCCAGTCCCACCCGACCGTTGCTGAGGATGCGCAGACTGCCGGTCGGCGCGCCGGGCAGGATAGTGAAGGGAGCCTGGCTGGTGATGGCATCGAAGACATAAAAGATGTTCGAATTGTGTCCGACGTCCCAGGTGTAAGGTGTGAGACCGAGGGAGCCGTTCTGTTCAAAGCGGATGGCAGGACTGTCGCCGTCCACGAGGTGCAGTTTCTGCGCAGGCGTCCCAGTACCCAGTCCCACATCGCCGGTAGGGCCTAACGTGAGGGAAAAAGTTGGTGTCGTTTTGTACACAAAAAAGGGGACTATAGTGCCGTTAGCGGCGATGACAAAAGTCTCGTCGTTTGCTTGTATTTGCCAGTCGGCGTTCCCTTGGGTGGTGCTGTTAACATCAAGAAGGATTGTCGGAGCGCTACTAGTAATCAAGAGTTGGTTACCCGTAAGATTTTGCGAAAAACCGATGGTTCCCAAACCATGCCAGAGCAAGCCGCAGGTCAGTAAAGTGAGGAGAAAACGAGAGGAGCGAGACGCGCCTAGATGTGGCATACAGTCTCCTTTCAGGCTTGTCGGTGGGCATAACGCCGTTGCGCTTCTATAGTACTTCTCTTTTGGTAGGTACACCCCTCTACATTCGGCGGTCGTCGATAGTTCTTACCAACTCTGCAAACGTCATCTCTGCTAATGACGAAAGCTGCAAATCGGCATGTGCAAAGGTGAGCTGTTGCGTGACCTGGTTGGGCACGGCGACGCAGAATATACCCGCAGCTTTGGCGGCGGTGACGCCGTGGGGTGAGTCTTCAAAGGCGATCGCTTCATGAGGTTCAATTGCTAACGAGGCGAGGGCGGTGTGATATAACTCTGGGTGAGGTTTGGTCATCGTGACCATATCGCCGCAGGAGAGATGGTCGAAGAACGACAATAAATCGAGTCGTTCGAGGTGCCCGGCAACCCAGTTGCGCGACGAACTGGAAGCAACGCCCAGCTTCAAGCCACGCTGTTTGGCTTCTCTGACGTAGTTTTCTACGCCTGGCAACGCCGCCTGCTGGATGATGATCTCCATGCACCGTTCGAGGCGTCGTTGTTGCATCGCCTCGCGATCAAGTGGGCGACCAATCTGTTTCTCAAGATGCCCATACACATCAAAGATACGCGGGAGCGTGCCAATGCTTTTGGCATAAGCATCGGCTGGAAAGATACATCCGTGTTCTTGGTAAATCTCTTGCCAACACAGAACTCCAGGCAGTTCTGTGTCGAGTACCAGTCCATCGAAGTCGAACATCAATCCGCGAATCATCTACTGTCCGAACGGGCGCTGCGTACTGTGGCCGCGCGTGCCGAACGGCATGTGTGAAGCACCGAACGGCATATGTGATGGACCACCAGGATTTGACGTAAACGGACCGCTTGGGGAATGTGGTGTCTGCCCTTGCGGGACGTGCCAACGGTCAGTGTGTGGTCCTGTGGGAGGAGCTGGAACAAAAGGCCCATCACCAGGGTAAGGATCATAACGAGGAGTGCGATGGCGCGGATAGTACGGTGCCACTGGTACCGGGACGTATACTGGCACTCGCTCTCGGTGGACTTCTATAATCTGGCTCGGGGGAGTCTGGTGAATAATGACCTGTTGAGGTGGCGGAGGTTCTTCCTGTGCCTGTTCTTGTACCGGAGGTGGGGGAGGTAAGATCGCGGTTGCCGCCTGTTGGACAATCGCGGCAACGCCGTCGGCTGAGAGGGTAACGCGTCTCGCGTCGGCTGCGCGTCGGGCGGCATCGATTACTTCATCGATGACGTCGGGGGTCAATGGGTCACCGGTGTGCCACCCGCTTGCTGGTCGGATGCCCACACCAATCAGTGGACTAATCGCATCTTCGCCGCGATTTTTAATCAAGCCTAAATCAAGCGCCAATTTCTGCGCAAAGCGCCCTTGGCTATGCAACGGATACGCGCGACTCGGCGCGAGGGGCAATCCACTTGGTGGGGTGCGGGTCTTTTGCGATTCGAAGACTTTGACTTTTTCTCGATAGGCACGAGGAATCTGCGTGGTTTCATCAACAAAATGCATGACGCCATTCTCGTCAGTCCATTGATAGAGTTCTGCCGAAGCAACTGTGGCGAGAGAGAAAAACAGGCTGCAAACAAGAAGAGAGATGCGCATAGCTCCTCCTTACCTTCATACATAACACGAAATAACTACAGATGTTACAAGACCCCTGCCTTGACCCTCTACCAGTGACAAGGCATAAAGCTGCTATCTCTCTGAAACAGGCACGGTGGTGAACACAGTTATTGAGAAAGCGGATACCCTTCTCGAAGCGCTTCCCTATATTCAACGGTTCTCCGGCAAGACGTTTGTCATTAAATATGGCGGACATGCGATGGAGAACGAAGAACTACGCCAACACTTCGCCCGCGACATTGTCTTGCTGAAGTTCGTCGGTATGAACCCAGTGGTTGTCCACGGCGGTGGTCCGCAGATTGGTGACATGCTGAAGAAGCTAGGCGTGAATTCGCGCTTCGTGCGTGGCATGCGTGTCACCGACGACCAGACGATGGATGTTGTAGAAATGGTCCTGGGCAAGATCAATCAGGAGATCGTCACGCTCATCAATAGCCAGGGCGGGAAAGCGGTCGGGTTGAGTGGGAAAGATGGCGAGATGGTTATCGCCCGCAAGATGCTTCTGACGGTGAACGAAAATGGCCAGACGGCGACGCATGATATTGGTCAGGTTGGAGAAATTATTGGTGTGAACCCACGGGTGATCCATGCGTTGACCCAAGCCGATTTTATTCCTGTGATCGCTCCGGTTGGTGTTGGCACCGATGGCAAACCGTACAACATCAATGCAGACTTAGTCGCAGGAAAAGTCGCCGAGGCCTTGCAAGCTGAGAAGCTGATTTTGTTGACTGATGTTGAAGGTATTAAGACCAAAGAGAAAACCTTGATTCCCACATTAGGGAGCGATGAAGCCGAGAAGCTCATTCAGGATGGCACTATCGGTGAGGGAATGATTCCCAAGGTCGAATGCTGTATCGCCGCACTTCATGGTGGCGTGAAAAAAACCCACATTATTGACGGGCGTACGCGGCACGCGACGTTACTTGAAATTTTCACCAAGGAAGGAATTGGCACCGAGGTGATACGGAGGACCGCATGACGAACCAGGAAATTATCGATCAAAACGCTCAGTATCTGTGTACGACCTACGCGCGGTTTCCCGTGGCCTTTGTGCGTGGCCAAGGCTGCCGCTTGTGGGACGCTGAAGGCAAAGCGTATTTAGATTTCTTTGCCAGCTTAGCGGTGATGAATCTGGGGCAGTGCCACCCGGCAGTGGTGAAGGCGGTGACCGAGCAGGTGTCGACGCTGACTCACATCTCCAACTTGCACCACACGATTCCGCAAGCGCGGTTGTCCGAACTGCTTTGTAACAATTCGTTTGCTGACAAAGTGTTCTTCTGCAATAGCGGCGCAGAAGCGAACGAGGCAGCGATTAAGCTCGCGCGTAAGTTTGGCAGCGACAAACGTGATGGGCGCTATGAGATCATTACGACCCTCGGCTCCTTTCATGGCCGCACGATGGCAACGATCTCGGCCACCGGACAAGAAAAAATTCGCCAGGGCTTTGCCCCGACCTTAGACGGGTTCCGTTATGTGCCGTTTGGCGATCTCGCGGCGATGGAAACTGCGATTACTGATCGAACGGTCGGCATTCTCGTCGAACCTATTCAGGGCGAGGGTGGAGTCAATGTTCCGCCTGATGGATATTTGAAGGCATTGCGCGCGTTGTGCGATCGCAATGGACTGTTACTGATGCTTGATGAAGTCCAAACCGGGATGGGGCGTACCGGCAAGTTGTTTGCCTACGAATATGAAGGCATCAAGCCCGACATCATGACGCTGGCAAAGGCGCTTGGCGGAGGTATTCCCATCGGTGCGATGTTAGCCCGCCGGGAAGTGGCCGAAAGTTTCAGTTTGGGCAGTCACGGCTCAACCTTTGGTGGCAACGCTGTAGCGTGTGCGGCAGGCGTAGCGGTGGTGACCACGCTTCTAGGTGGTGTATTGGAAAACTGCCGAGCGATGGGAGATTACTTCGTCAGCAAGCTGCAAGGGTTAAAAGCGAAGTTCCCCTTCATCAAAGAGATTCGTGGTCGTGGCCTCATTCTCGGCGCAGAGTTAGATCGCGAGGGCGTGGCGATTGCCGATGCCTGCCTCAGAGAGGGCTTATTGATTAACTGCACTGCTGGGAAAGTGCTACGCTTCATTCCGCCACTGATTGTGACAAAAGCGGAAATCGATGAAGGTATGGCGATCCTTGAGAAGGTGCTGAAAACGGTGTGACACGCACATGATGAAGAGAAGAAGTACCGATCGTAAACGAGATCTTATCAGTATTGCCGACTTAACTCGCGCGCAACTCGAAGAGATCATTACACTGGCGCAACGACTCAAGGCTGATCGTCGGACAGGGTGGCCACATCCGCTGCTGGCCGGTAAAACGCTGGCGATGATTTTCGAGAAACCAAGCCTGCGGACACGTGTCACGTTCGAGGTTGGTATCGGTCAACTCGGTGGTCACGCGGTCTACTTAGCACCGCAGGATATTGGCCTCGGCACCCGTGAGACCGTTGCCGATGTGGCGCAGAATTTATCGCGCTGGGTTGATCTGATCATGGCACGCACGTTTGCGCACGCAACTATTGTTGAGCTGGCCGAACATGCGACAGTCCCGGTCATCAATGCACTTTCAGACTTGTTACATCCATGCCAGATCTTGGCCGATTGTTTGACCTTGATCGAGCAACGAGGCCAGCTCGATGGACTGAAAGTGACATTTGTTGGCGATGGTAACAATGTCGTGAACTCTTGGATCAATGCTGCAAGTAAGTTTCCCTTCCACTTTGCGCTAGCATGCCCAGCGGGCTACGAACCCGATGCAGAAGTTCTCAAGCGGGGACGGAAGAATGGTGCGCAAGTAACAGTGACGTCCTCAGTAGAGGAAGCAGTGCGCGACGCCGACGCCGTCTATACCGATGTCTGGACGAGCATGGGCCAAGAGGACGAACGCGAGAAACGATTGCAGGCGTTCAAAGGTTACCAAGTCAATGCGCGCGTCATGGCGAAGGCAAGAAAGAACGCACTCGTTATGCACTGTTTGCCAGCCCATCGCGGTGAAGAGATCACGGCTGACGTGCTTGAGAGTCCACAGTCTGTTGTGCTGGAACAATCGGAAAATCGCTTGCACGTCCAAAAGGCAATCATGGCGTGGTTGTCGCAACGATAGCTCAAGTATGGTGCTGACGGTTGATACGATTTGCCGCTGCGCAGGGGCGTATTGCAATACACCCCTGCAGGCCCTCTTATCCTTCTCGAAGTGCGCCCGTCGCTGTTTCTTGCTCCAAAATAGACTGTGCTAAAAGCTGTTCAGCACCAGCGATAGCGTCAGTCGTTCCCGCGACTGCGAGAAGGTCTCCAGCCTGAAGGGTCTCGCGACCAGTGGGAATGAGCACGCCATCGTGCTCGCGGATAATGGCCAGCACAGTAGCGCCAGTGAGGCCGCGTAAATTCAGTTCAGCGAGCGTCTTATTGACTGCGTTTGTGTCCCTCCGAATGCGGATAGGTCGAGGAGCGCCCAGACCAGGGAGCAGTTGATGGAGTTGCTCCAGATCAGAATTTGCGTCTCCGGGTGCTACAGATTTGCTCCCCAGTTGTCGGGCTAAGACTTCGACAATCGCTTGTGCTCCAGCACGTGCATGCGCCTGCAGGTTGGTTGTGCTCCGCCACAGAGCAACGGCGAGAACGAGAATAAGAGTGCCCATCGCTATTGGCCCAGGCAGCGGTGGCAAGAACGGCTGTGTCAGTGCAATCAACGGAATCCCAATAAGCAGAAGAAGGGCAATTTCCAGTGTGATGATGAGAGCACGTCGTGGGGCATCGGCCAGATCAGCTCTTGCCTCTGCTTCTGGCAAGGCAATGGTACTGAGCGCACGCGCGAGCGCCGAGGTGCAACGCAGGATACCGATGCAAAACGGACTCACAAGTAGTATTGCAGCGAAGATCACTACAAGCCAGGCAAACTGGTCGGGAATCGCAAGCTTTGTTGAAATGAAGGCCGAGAGGTGAGCACCCCAGATTGCAGTGACGATAGTGATGGTCGCGAGCAATGCCGCATCGACCAGCAAAAAACGGGCAAGTCGACGAGTGCGACGCCCGACGGTCGGTTCACTTGGCTGTGTCAGTAGTTGCTCGACCCACGTTCCGTACAGCGCGGCAAAAGTCTGCACCGGCTTTGGGAGCCGTCGGTCGATGTAGGTTGCGAGAGGATCGGAGGCACGAATGAGCCACGGAGTAAGCAGAGCCGTAGTAGCAGAGACCGTGATCGCGATCGGGTAGAGAAATGGACCAGTGGCTCCCGATGAAAGACCGACTGCGGCAATGATGAACGAGAACTCGCCAATCTGCGCGAGGCTCATGCCAGCCTGAATAGAAGTACGAATGCCCTCACCCGTAAGAAAGACTCCGATTGCCACCCCGATCAATTTTCCCACCACGACGAGGGCGATCAGGATGACGACTGCGATCCAATGGTCGGCAACCAAAATTGGGTTAATGAGCATACCGACAGAGACAAAGAAGACCGCTGCGAAGATGTCACGAACGGGCTGCACCAGATGTTCGACGGCCTGAGCTTCTCCAGACTCCGCAACTAAGGCGCCAGCGAGGAAGGCTCCCAAAGCGACGGAGTACCCCACTGCGTTGGCAATCAGAGCGAAGGCAAAGGCATAACCAACACTGGTAACGACGGTCGTTTCTGGTCGGTCGAGGCGAACGATGGCACGTATGAGATGAGGAATGATGAGGAGGCCTCCACCAATGACTAGTATGAGAAAGACCGCGAGTTTACCGGCTGTGAGAGCCAGGTTTTCGGCGGTGAGGGTTGCACCGCCTGAGATCGTCGTAAAGATTGCGAGCAAAAGGATGGCGATGAGGTCTTCGACAATGAGGATGCCAAAGACGATGTCGGTAAGCTTCCCTCGCACTTTTTGTTCGGCAAAGGCCTTGACGAGAATGGTGGTGCTTGAAATGGCGATCAGTGCGCCAGTATACAAGCTTTCAATCACTGTCCACCCAAACATCTGCCCGGTTAGATAGCCGAACCACAACATCAGACTGCATTCAATGACGGCAACCAAGCCGGAGGTTGGCCCAACACGAAGGAGTTTCGCCAGACTAAACTCCAGACCAAGCGAGAACATGAGGAGGATAACTCCCAGCTCCGAGAGGGCATGAACGGTTTTTTCGTCGGCAAAAAGAGGAAACGGAGTGTGCGGGCTGACGATGGCCCCAGCGAGCAGATAGCCCAAGACTACCGGCTGGCGGAGGCGCTGAAACAGCGCTGTGGTTACGGCTGCCGTGCACAGAACCAGCGCGAGGTTGATAAGAAAATGGTGAGCTTCATGCATGCATTCTCAGAGATAGAATAGGTCCATGAGAGAGACAAGGGCCGCAGGGCTCTCGGTGCTAATCTCTCAAGAACTGACCTTCGCCAGTGCGTTGGCAGGTTCTCTTTGTTGCTGACGACGTGGCCTTAGGTGATTTCCGAAAAAGAGGCTCCCTGAGAGGTCGATGTTCTGCCGATAATGGCAGGCACAGCCTGCCCTACCCAGAGCCGGTAAAGACACGTAGGGCGGGCTGTGCCCGCCACCAGAGACTGCGGGATATTTTTTCTAAGAAATCGCCTTAGTTCTCCGTTCGACCTCGCAGTCCATACACGATGGGGAAGAGCGCTATCAACAGAAACACACCGGCTACGACTAGTGATCCAGCACGAGGTTCGGTTGGGTTTAGTACCGCTTCACGCGGATTCTGCGGATTGATATATGCCTGTACCCTTTGCCCAACTGGATATTGGTCTGTGACCGCTTGTGCAGAATCGCGGTCACTCCATCCTTGCCCACTGAAAAAGTAACGATGACTTTCGAATTCTTTACCCTCAACGGTATAACGATAAACAATCCGGGGTGAAAAAGATGTGCCGTGGGTGGTGCGATTGCTCCCTCGTTCTACAATTTCCGAAGCGACTACTGTTGCTGCAACCGGCACGTAGGTCTGACTTGCACGCAACTGTCGTAAATACGATGTCACGATGCCGTACGAAAAGTACGAGTCCACTAGCAAGAACACGATGCCTACGAAGACGAATTCGTAACGCGGCTTTCTCATTCGGGAGTGGCACCTCCTCCAATCCTACTCATTATCGTAACGAATCTCGTGCGCGACCCGTTCGACTGTTTTGGCTTGCGGGTTGAAGTAGTTCAATGTCTCTTGGCTGATGTCACCGCCATAGATGTGAACACTCACAGTCGGTGTCTTGGTGGGATTGATGAAGTCGTGAATCTCTTCGTTGGGCGAAAGGACATGGGCGACATCACCAGGATGCATGTCGAGCGCGATACTCTCACGCAGCTCGGCATACCCGGCTTTTGACTTGTCGTCCTGGCGTTTGTACCGAATCGTGTGTAGCTGGTTGCGATAGACTCCTTCGACGACCCACTTCCCGGCGTGATCGTGGACTCCGCTTGAGCCGCCCGACGGCCAAATGGCGACCATGATGTTGAAGCAATCTTGCGGGCCACGGTACAAACGATACACGGTGAAATCTTGATGCTCAGTCGAAATACGCCCTTCGGCGGGACGACAGTATTCCTCTGGCAATGTCTGTGCGGCAAGGAGCCGTGTGAGTAATGGCTCAACAGCGGGAACGATCTTCGCGTGATCGCGTTCGCGCGTGACAATGGCTTCGACGTCAGCCGCGAGTTGTTCGACAGTGTAGGCTACTTCTTGTTTGCGTGCGAGGTTGGTCATGTGCGTCCTCCTTTTTTCTCTTTCTTTCGTATTCCGCGACGCAAGGCAAGGGGTGATGCGCGAGGACGAATGCCGAGCACGGGGTATGGGATGGATTGGAAGAAGGCAGAGTTCTTTGCTATGGTCCGGGCCGAGAGAGGAGGACCACATGGCGACCTATGTTCTTGTGCATGGAGCATGGCATGGTGGCTGGTGCTGGCAGCGGGTGACCCCGTTTTTACGCGCTGCTGGGCATGAGGTGTGGACGCCAACATTGACTGGTCTTGGCGAGCGTTCCCATCTTGCCAATCCAGACATCGATTTGAATACCCATATCCACGACATTGTGAATGTTCTTGAGTACGAGCATCTACAAAAAGTGATTCTTGTTGGGCACAGCTATGGGGGAATGGTGATTACGGGCGTGAGTAATGAAGTGCCCGACCGGCTTACTCACCTTGTGTATCTTGATGCGTTTGTCCCGCAGGATGGGCAGGCGCTTGTCGATATCACTACGCCTGAGCGTCGCGAAGCCATTCGTCAACTGGCCCAAACCGCAGGCGGGTTCATGCCGCCGTTTCCTGTCGAACAGTATGGGGTGTTTGCTGAGGCTGATGTTCGGTGGGTGAAACCAAAACTCGTACCGCATCCGGCTAAGACGATTACTACGCCAGTGCATTTACTCAATGATGCAGTAGCAACGTTGCCGCGGACCTACATCTATTGCAACAAGCCGGCGATGGGGTTCTTTGACGGCTTTGCCGAGCGTACCCGCAATGACAAGAAGTGGCGCTATCGCGAGTTGGCGACTGGCCATGATGCGATGGTGACGATGCCAAAGGAACTCGCGGGTTTGTTGCTTGAACTGGCGTAAAACGTGATGCGTGAAGCGTGTTGCGTGTCGCGTGAAACGTGTTGCGTGTTGCGTGAAACGTAACGTAAAGGAGAAACTTATGGCCGGACGATTAGATGGAAAAGTTGCCTTGATTTCTGGCTCAGCCCGCGGCCAAGGCGAAGCCGAGGCTCGCCTGTTTGTGAAAGAGGGGGCGAAGGTCGTTATTAGCGATATCCTTGTTGAACAAGGGCAGAAAGTTGCTGCCGATATCGTCAAACAAGGGGGACAAGCGACGTTCGTCAAACTCGATGTGACGAAAGAAGCGGATTGGCAGACAGCCGTCGACACCACAGTTCGTTCCTATGGAAAACTGAACATCCTCGTGAACAATGCGGGTATCTTCCGCATGGAAGGCGTAGAAGCAACCAGCCTGGAGCTGTGGAATCAAGTCATTGCCATTAACCAAACCGGCACCTGGTTAGGAATGAAATATGCCGTGCCCGCGATGCGCAAAGCCGGTGGCGGCTCGATTATCAACATCTCTTCGGGCGCTGGCATTGTTGGTACTGGTATGGCGGCTGCGTATCATGGAACTAAAGGTGCGGTGCGCATTCTGACTAAGACTGTGGCAATTGAATACGCGAAAGACAACATCCGCGTTAACTCCGTGCATCCCGGTGTGATCGACACGGAGATGGTTAGTGGGCTACTAGCAGAAGAGGGCGGGCAGGCCATCGTTCAAGCGCATCCACTCGGCAGGGTCGGGACTGTCGATGACATTGCCTATGGCGTGCTTTATCTCGCGAGTGACGAGTCTTCGTTTGTGACGGGTTCCGAACTCATCATTGATGGTGGGTTTACTGCCCATTAAGGCAGGGGTCAGGAGTCGGGAGCCAGAGATCAGTAACCGACATGTAGGGGCGCACGGGGTGCGCCCAAAAGATTGAGGACGTTATGACTTATGAGACATTCCTTGTTGAACGCTCAGGACCAATAGCGACGGTATATTTCAATCGCCCGGAAAAACTGAACCCGATCAATGAAAAAGTCTTGCGGGAGATGATTGCCATCTCGCACGAGTTCCAAGATGACGAAGAAACTCGTGTGATTATTCTCACTGGCAAAGGTCGGTCGTTCTGTGTCGGGGCAGACATGAATATGTTGTCTGCTAGCGTCGATGGCGAAAAACAGAAACAGCAAAGTGACATCGCTAAGCTCCGCGGTGCGAAAACCGGCTGGCGGGTGATGGACGAGTGGGAGCGCCTCGATCAAATCACCATCGCTGCGGTCAACGGTTTTGCGGTGGGTGGTGGGGTGTCTCTCGTCATGGCGTGTGATTTTCGCATCGCAGCTGCCGGTTCGCGGATGTGGATTCCTGAAGTGCGACTCGGCGTGCCCTATATGTGGGGCTCGATTTCGCGGCTGATTAATTTGGTTGGTATGGCGAAAGCGAAGGAACTGGTGATGACATGCGACGAAGTAGCTGCTGAAGAGGCATTGACTATCGGTCTAGTAAATCAAGTCGTGCCACTGGAGCAGTTGTCATCGGCTGCCGAGGCTTTTGCGCAGAAGCTGCTCAACAAACCTCCAATGGCTCTCCGTCGCACGAAAGAATTTTTCAAAGCCCTGAGTACCAATCGCGCTGGCGATATCACCTATGCTGATGCCCACATGGGGTTGATCACGTTTATGAGTGACGACATGCGTGAAGCGGTCTCGGCGTTTCGCGAGAAGCGGGAAGGGAAGTTTAGGAATCGCTAGGAAGCAAGTAAAAATTAAGAATGCAAAATGCAAAATGAAGAAGAAGCGGAGCGGTCCCGTGTTGTTAATCCTTCATTTTTCATTTTTCATTGGCCTTGCCAGCCCCACCTCAATGTCGAAATCAAAGCTCGCTGCACGAGTCACCAACCAATTCGTGACATCCTGTGCTCGCGAGGTGCCGACTTCCGTGGCACGGATCATCAAACTGACACGTACTTCAACGTCCCGCATGGCCGCCTTAAACTGCGCGAGGGAAACATTGAGAATGCGTTAGTGTATTACCAGCGTGAAGATCAGGAAGGGCCGAAACAAGCGCAGGTGATGCTATATCCTGCAACTCCTGGTAGTGCCTTAAAAGAGATTTTGACCGCGTCACTTGGTGTTCGTGTCGCCGTGAAGAAACAGCGTGAGATTTATTTCATTGACAACGTGAAGTTTCATCTCGATCAGGTGGATGGATTAGGAATGTTTGTGGAAATTGAGGCGATTGATACGAATGGATCGATCGGCAAAGACCGACTGCTAGCGCAATGTCAGACGTTTCTTGCGCTTTTGCAGATCTCACACGATGATTTGGTTGCTGTGTCGTATAGTGATCTTTTATTAGAACACCTGAGAAGAGATTCTTCGCTCCGCTCAGAATGACATTTCCCGCCTTAGTGATGTATGTTGTCATTCCTTTTGTATCTGTTGATTGCGGGTTCCTTCTGGGGCTCATTTGCTATTACCTCGCGCGGTCGCGCTCGTGTCGCAGCTCGTGAGGCGGTTGAGCGGGTGGAGCGCGAAGTGACGCTTGCTCGTGCGCCGCTCGAGATGGCTACTGCAGCACTGAAGAAGGAAGCACATGCGTATGCTAACCAACAACAGCGTGCACGGTTGGCGGCGATTCCGATCGAAACGCTGAAAGATGCTGGCGTCTCTGGTGTTCGTTGGACCGCTCTACGTGACGGCGGCATTCAGACGCTGGCTGATCTCGTTGCACGATCAAGAGAACAGCTCTTAACGATTCCGGGAGTCGGCGAGGGTACGTCCGATAGTGTACTTGGTGCCGCTCGCAAAATTCGTGATCAGATGTTGCGTGAGCCGGTATCGCTGCCTACACCCGATACATTAGATGAATCCAGTGAGCGTCTTGTTCAACGGGCCGCTGCAATGATACGTGCTCGTGAAGCGGTGGCAGACGTCGCGACGGCGTTGGAGAAGAAATATCACTCGTTAGGTGATCAATTAGCTCCCATGCTTGCCTCATCGTCTTTTCTCAAGTGGTGGAAAACGGACAGTGAAAAGCGAACCACTATCACCAATGATGCACAGCGAGTCGTCAAAGAAGCGGAGTCTGAGGAGTTGACGGCGTTGATTCAGGCTGCGCATGAACGCTGCGCTGCACTGGTGGCTGCCCCTCAGCCGACACCAGCAGAGTTGTTGACGGACTTCCGTGATCGCTATGCGGATTACTGCTCGACGATCGAATCGGCGTTGGATGGTGTTTCCACGACTGCTGCAAGCGAACGTGAACACATCGAAGGGAAGCTGCCCGAAGGGATCGCCCAGCAGACTGAGGGGCTCGTGCTGAGAGCTGATGGTATGAAAGTCTCTTTGCGCCGCTACCAAGAGTTTGGCGCGAAGTACGTGGTTGTCCAACAAAAGACCATTCTTGGTGATGAAATGGGCCTGGGGAAAACCATACAGGCACTAGCGGCGATGGTGCATTTGCGTACCAGCAGTGAGGAGGTCGGTCGTTTCTTGGTCGTTGCTCCGGCCAGCATTCTCGGTAACTGGCTGCGAGAAATTCGCTCACGCACATCGCTGGCTGGCTATCTGATGCATGGAGCCCAGCGACACAAAGAATTGCTTGCCTGGATAGAGCAGGGCGGAGTAGCGGTTACTTCGTATGAAGCATTCCGGGCAGATGATGTTGACGGAGCGCTGGCACGCCGCAATCTCATGATCGATTTATTGGTGGTCGATGAAGCGCATTACGCGAAGAATCCTGAAGCAAGTCGTTCACGCGCAGTGAGAGAAGCGGTGCCTCTCTCGCGACGCGTGTGTTTCATGACCGGGACACCGCTTGAGAATCGAGTTCAGGAGTTTCACAGCCTAGTGAACCTCCTCAATCCTGGCATCGCAGCGAAACTGAAGCTGATTAACTACGGATTACTGCGTGCTGGGGTTGAACGGCAGAAATTTCACGAAGCAGTGGCCCCCATGTATCTGCGTCGTAATCAAGAGGATGTCTTGCGCGAACTGCCGGGGAAAATTGAGAAGGAAGAATGGGTCGATCTCACGACCGATGATCAAGAAGTATATACGGCTGCCGTGCGCGCCAAGAATATGATGGCGATGCGGCGAAGCGCCACGCTTGGCAAAGGCGATGGGCAGTCAGCAAAATTGGTCCGCTTGAGTGAATTGTTTGACGAGTACCGCGAATCTGAACAGAAAGTGCTGGTTTTTTCGTTCTTTCTCGATGTCCTCGAAGCGGTTCGACAACAGAGCGAAGCGGCCGCGGTGATTACCGGCTCAGCTTCACCAGCTGAGCGTATGCGTATCGTTGACGAGTTTCAAAAAGCACTGGGCTTTCGGGTTCTGCCTGCCCAGATCCAGGCTGGTGGGGTTGGGCTCAATCTGCAAGCGGCGTCCGTCGTCATCTTGATGGAGCCGCAGTGGAAAGCGACCGCCGAGGATCAAGCCATTGCCCGCGCACATCGCATGGGACAGACACGGCGTGTTGTCGTGCATCGTCTACTGGCTCGTGATGCCGTGGATGAGCGCTTACTGGAAGTCCTGCGAGGCAAGAAAGAGATCTTCGAGACCTATGCGCGTGATAGCCTCGTGAAAGAAGCCAGTGCCGAAGCAACTGAGACGCAAGTTGCAAATACGATTATTGAGGCTGAGCTGGAGCGGTTACGACGAGACGAGCGTAGCGTGGGAAAGCAGTAGATCGAGAGTCCTCACGTATCGGCGTTCCGTGCGCCGTGCGCACGCTACAAAGTTCTAATACTGGCTCTCGAAAGATAGGAACGTTGCGTGTCACCCTGAGCGGAGCGAAGGGTCTTTCTGAGAGATCCTTCGCCACTCCGCGGCTCAGAATGACAGGGCACTCAGATTCGGAAACGCTACCAGTAAAGAAAGATTTGGTATTGCGTGTCGGCATTTCGTGCGCACGGCGCACGTTACAAGGCTCTGACTGTAGGCTGAAGGGAGTGGGAAAAAGACGTTAGGCGGTGGCAGGAAACAACTTACCGCAATAGTGATTGACCGGAGTGGAGAGCCTCTGCACAAGAGCAGGGATGAGAGACGAGACCATTGTGTGCTGGCTTCGGTCTAAGTATCGAAGTCTGGTCGAAGAGCTGGATGAACGCGGGCGAC
>VGTJ01000150.1 GCA_016874775.1 Deltaproteobacteria bacterium | reverse complement strand
GGCCGGGGGAAAGAAGCTCTTCAATTGTGTCCATTCGGTCATGGTCAGGTCCGTTGGATAAACTCGCGGCAGTGTATTCATCCCTCAAGCTTACCAATCCCTTTTTCAAAACACTCTTTTAGCGGATTTCCTTCGTGAAGATCTTGGGCTCACCGCGACCCATCTCGGCTGTGAGCATGGCGTGTGTGGCGCGTGCACGGTCAACTTGAACGGTGAGAGCGTGCGTTCGTGCCTACTGCTCGCCGTGCAAGCCAACGGTGGAGAGATAGTGACGGTTGAAGGGCTGGCCAAGGATGGACAGATGCATCCGCTGCAGCAGGCGTTTTGGGATCACCACGCGTTACAATGTGGATTTTGTACTTCAGGTTTCTTGATGAGTGCTTACGATTTGCTTCAGAAAAATCCCAAACCAACCGAAGAAGAAGTCCGGCATGGACTGTCGGGGAATCTCTGTCGCTGCACGGGATACGCGAATATTGTGAAAGCGGTGATGGCAGTGGCAGAAAAATGAGGCTTGAGACTCGAGGCTAGAGACTTGGGTGGGGAAGGGAACAAGCCTCTAGCCCCAAGCCTCTAGTCCCCAGGAGAAAATATGGCAACCCCTCTTGTCGGTATAGGAAAAATGGTTGGTGCTGAGGTGCGGCGGGTTGAAGATCCACGCGTCCTGCTTGGCAAGACTCGCTATGTCGACGATATTCAACTGCCAAACACCGTGGCGATGGCCTTTGCTCGGAGTCCGTATGCGCATGCGAACATTACGCGCATCGATGTCAGTGCGGCGAAAGAGCATCCTGGGGTGTTAGCCGTTCTCACCGGGGCAGATATCGCCGCTGACATTCTCCCGCTGCGAGTTGAGTATGACCCGGTACGTGCTCCGAAGCATAAATCCTGCAATTGGCCAGTGCTGGCACAAGAGAAAGTGCGCTTTGTGGGTGAAGCTGTAGCGGTGGTTGTCGCCGTGAATCGCTATGTGGCCGAAGATGCCGCGAGCCTGATCGATGTCGATTACGATCCGCTTGATACGATCTGGGATGTCGAGAAAGCACTCACGGCTGACTCGCCACTCGTGCACGACGAGTGGGGAGATAACCTCATGCAGGAGATCAAGGTTGAGATTGGCGAGGTCAGCAAAGCCTTTCAAGAAGCCGACTGTGTGGTCGCCGAACGTTTTGTGACGGGGCGACACATGGCAATGCCGATGGAGACGCGTGGCTGTTTAGCCAATTTTGAAGCAGCCACGGACTCTCTGACATTATGGTCTTCGACGCAAACGCCACACGTCGTGCGCACGCATCTCGCCAAGACGATCAATTTTCCTGAACATCATATTCGTGTAGTCGCTCCTGACGTTGGTGGTGGCTTTGGCTTGAAAGGGCACTTATTTGGTGAAGAAGTGCTCGCTGCGTTCCTCAGCCGTCGGCTGGGGCGACCAGTGAAATGGATCGAAGATCGCCGTGAACATTTAACCGCGTCGCTCCATGCCAAACAGCAAGTTGTTTGTGGCGAACTGGCGCTCAAGAAAGACGGGACTATCCTCGGTATCACCGGTCGTTATATTAGCGATGTCGGGGCATATTCAGATTATCCCTGGGGCTCAGCCCTCGAAGCCGGACACGCAGCTTCCGCCATGCCTGGGCCATACAAAATTCCTGCCTATCGTTTTGAGGCGTTGTCTGTGGCGACTAACAAGACAACCATTGGACCGTATCGTGGGGTTGGGTTGCCGATTGCCATATTGACGATGGAGCGCCTGATGGATCTGGCAGCGCAGAAGCTGGGAATCGATCGTATCGAACTGCGCCTGCGTAATATGATTCGCCAGCAAGATCATCCGTATACAACCATTACTGGTGCTGAGATTGAAAGTGGCAGCCATCAAGAAGCGCTTCGTATGGCGCTGGAGATGATCAATCTCGAAGAGTTTCGTGCTGAGCAACAACGTGCGCGACAGCAGGGACGTCATATCGGTTTAGGCGTCGGGTGTTACATCGAGGGCACTGCGCCGAGTTCACAAGCATTTCAAGCAATGGGGGCGCCGGTTGGCGGATATGAATCTGCGACGGTGCGTATGGATGTTCATGGGAAAGTGACGGTGCTGGTGGGCACGCATTCGCATGGGCAGAGTCACGAGACGACCTTTGCCCAAATCGTGGCAGATGAACTCGGGGTCTCAATCGCTGATGTCAAAATCATTGAAGGAGACACCACCGCCATACCTTATGGCTGGGGAACCTGGGGGAGTCGGAGCGCAGTCACTGGTGGTGGAGCGACGATTATTGCTTCACGTAAAATCAGAGAGAAATTACTACGCGCTGCCTCACGGCTCAGCGAAATACCGTCTGATGATCTGCAACTTGCTGATGGGATGGTGCGACGCAAACAGGATGGTGCGACTGTCGTTCCCATCAAAGATATTGCCCAGCGTATTCTGTTTGCGCAGTTTGCCGGTGAAGAGCCGGGACTTGAGGGAACGTCTCACTACGAACCGCCACCATCAACCCACTCGAATGCGACCCATGTGGCGACGGTGGAAGTCGATCCCGAAACTGGTCAAGTCAAGCTGCTGCGCTATGTCGTGGTTGAAGACTGTGGCACGATTATCAACCCGATGGTGGTTGATGGGCAGATCCAAGGCGGCGTCGCGCAAGGCATTGGTACGGCCTTATATGAACAAGCGCTCTATGACGAGAACGGGCAGTTTCTCACCGGGACGCTGATGGACTACCTGATCCCAACCGCAGTCGATGTGCCTCGTGTTGAAATTGGCCATATTTCGAGCCCCTCGCCGTACACGCCAACAGGAATCAAAGGCATGGGAGAGGGCGGAGCGATTGCTCCACCAGCGGCGATTGCCAATGCTGTGTGTGATGCATTGGCGCCTTTCAATGTTCGCATCAGCGAGGTGCCCATCACCCTAGAGCGTGTGTTACAAGCGATTGAGCGGGGGAGGAATGGACAGTAGAGGTTGGGTGTGAGGGCTGGGTTTATGAGTGAGGTGATGGAATTTGGTGTGTGTTTTCAAAATCTCGACGCTCAGGGATTTGTTGCTGCGGCTCGACGCGCGCAGGACTTGATGTTTGGAACGTTCTGGGTACCAGAGGACTATTTCTATCGGGGGGCGGTTTCCCTTGCGTCAGCGATTCTCACACATACTACCTCACTGAAAGTGGGACTGGGAGTGTTGAATCCCTACACTCGCCATCCGGCGCTTACGGCGATGGAATTTGCAGTGCTCGACGAAATCTCACGGGGGCGCGCGATTCTCGGCCTCGGGACCAGCATTCCGATGTGGATTGAACAACAGATGGGAGTTCCATTTGCTGCGCCGATCTCAGCAACGCGTGAGAGTGTCGAGTTGATCCGTCGCATGTTTCGGGGAGAGAGAAGAAACTCTCCGGGGCAGGTCTTCAAGACTGCGGGGGTACGCTTCGCTTTCAAACCCATGCATACCGAAATCCCGATCTATCTTGGAGTGATGGGGCCAAAGAAACTGGCACTGGCTGGCGAGATTGCTGATGGTTTGCTCCTTGGTGCATTGACGAGTCCCGCGTATGTCCGCCACGCGGTCAAGCACCTTCAGCAAGGCGCCGTTCGCAGTGGGCGACAACTCGAAAAGTTTCCCGTTGGTGCGTATCTGCCAATTGCTCTTTCGTCCGATGGCAAGAACGCACGCGAAGCAGTGAAACCGTTAATTGCAGGCATGATCGGTTTAATGAGCGGGTTTCCCAATCATGCAGTGTTTTCTTGTGGAGGTATAGCGCGAGAAACGTTGGAACGCTTCACTGCGGCATTTGCGAAAGGCGAGTTCCCGGTTGCGCTTGTGACTGAGGAGATGGTGGATACGTTTGCGGTTGCGGGAACACCGCAGGAATGCCGGGTGCGGCTCGCTGAATTTGTCGAGGCTGGCGTGACGATGCCGGTTGCTTTTGAACTGCCAGGAGTCGCACCGGAAAAACTAATGCGCGATATTCGTACACACCTGATCCCACATTTCGTGTAAGCAGACGTAAAGTGCGAGAGGTGATCGGCGTAGTTGTACGAGTTCGCCATCTGGCGTACATTCTTTCGCAGTATGGCTCTGTTATTGAAGGACGCAAAGTCATGAAGGTGCGAACCTCTGCGCGACTTGTACGCTATGACGTACCAGCCTCCACGGCAACAAAAGATCGACAGGCGCAAATCCGTCTCCTCAAAAAGGGGCTCCCAATTTCCTCTTTTGAAAAACTGCAAGAGAGAATGGCGGTATCTGCGGATACTTTAACCACGACTATAAACATTGCGCCACGTACGCTCACGCGGAGAAAACAAGAAGGTCGGTTGCGAACCGACGAATCGGAAAGAGTGATGCGTATCACTGTGTTATTTGACAGAGCCGAAGAGGTACTGGGAAGTGTTGAATATGCCCGCCAGTGGTTTAAATCTCCCAAGCTTGCGCTCGCAGGAAAGAGTCCGCTTGAGTATGCTGATACCGAACCTGGGGCCAGGGAAGTTGAGGACTTGTTGGGCCGTCTCGAACACGGAGTGTTTTCTTGAAGGTGACGGCGTGGCGGTTGGTGCAGGCAAAGTATGCCGCACATGCATTCTCTGGGGAAGGCGCACGGCAATTCGGTGGTCGGTGGAATCGAAAAGGAACGGCACTGGTGCATGCCGCAAGCTCATTATCCCTGGCGGCTCTCGAACTGCTTGTTCACCTGGAATCGTATCAAGTCTTGCAATCGTATCGGGCAATCTCTGCGGAATTTGACGAACGGTTCTGCCAGTGGCTGGATACTGAGCACCTGCCACCCGACTGGTCGGGTTTTCCCGCAGCAGAGTCGACGAAGAGTATTGGGGCTGACTGGATTCAACAAAGGCAGTCAGCTGTCTTAGCGGTTCCGAGTGTGTTGATTCCGATTGAAATGAACTTCCTCATTAATCCACAGCACCCTGATTTTGCCCGTCTGAAGATCGGTGAGCCCGGCGAATTTTTTTATGACCAACGTCTAGTGAAGGTACGGGAGTAGCTCTGTGCCTCACTCCGTCTTGGTCTGTTATGAGGACCCTACAGTCCCAAGGAGATGCTGCCGCAACCCACCCGCGTTAAACTCTGCCCAGGCTTCGACGATCTTGCCGTTTTCTACACGTTGGATTGTCATCCCACTCAAGGAGATGGCTCTGTTGGTTGGTGCGATTCCGAACAAGGTGCCTCGATGTGTCCCGGTCAGTACCCAGCGGAATACGACCTTATCATCCTCCGCGAACAAGTCTTGAACGGCGACTTGAGTATCTGGGACGGCGACACGAAAGTCACTGATCATTTGCAGAAAGGCCTCTAAGTTAGGAAACGTGGCAGCAGGTGTACGATGAAAGTACGTTGGTGCAAACACGTCGTTTGCCACCGCCAGGTTTCCTTTATTCCACACTTCAGTGACCCAGCGACGAACGAGTGATTTGCTGTTGTCTGAGCTGCGCATCGTTAACCATCCTTATTCGGAGAATTCTTACCAAACTGATGATGTTCTTCCATCTTGGTTACTGAGATGCTGCGGCTAACTCGCGCAACATTGTGACGGTCGTCGGAAAATCAACGCAGGGATCGGTAATGCTTTGACCGTAGACAAGCTGCTGACGTGGAACAGGAAAAGACTGCTTGCCTGCCACCAAATTGCTCTCGATCATGACTCCTGCAAGGGTCGTGTTGCCTGCGCGAATCTGTGTGGCAACGCTCGAGAGGGCTTGGGGTTGTTTGCGAAAATCTTTCTGGCAGTTGCCGTGACTACAATCGACCATAATGCGAGTGCAGAGATGCGCTTGTTTGAGCACGGTTTCGGCAATACTCACGCTTTCAGGGTCGTAATTCGGTGCGTTTGCTCCGCCGCGTAATACGAGATGACAATCTGGATTTCCCGTGGTGCCCACGACACTCACCTGTCCGTCACCATCAATACCGAGAAAACGATGAGGTTGCTGCGCTGAACTCATGGCGTTCACTGCAGGCGCGATACTGCCATCCGTACCATTCTTGAATCCGACAGGCATCGACAATCCTGAAGCCATCTCACGATGGGTTTGGCTTTCACTCGTACGTGCGCCGATACCGGTCCAGGTCACCAGTTCAGCCAAGTATTGCGGAGTAATGGGATCGAGCATTTCCGTGGCTGCAGGTAAGCCGTCATGGGCAAGGTCGAGAAGCAGTTTTCGCGCGAGTCGGAGACCGGTGGCTACATCATACGTGTCGTCGAGATGTGGGTCGTTAATCAACCCTTTCCAGCCAGTAGTGGTGCGTGGTTTTTCAAAATAAACTCGCATGATGACGAGCAAACGGTCAGCTAACTCGCGTTGGATCTTGACGAGATGGCTTGCATAGTCACGCGCCGCCTCGACATCATGAATAGAACAAGGGCCGACCACTGCGATCAAGCGTGAATCCTTGCCTTGTAAAATGTCACGAATAGTATCGCGTGTTGACGCGACGGTTTCTGCTGCACGTTCGCTGATCGGTAACTCTGCTTTCAACGCAGTTGGGGTGATCAACGGTGTCGTATCAACAACGTGAAGGTTATTGGTTTGACGCATCTATGTGCTCCGCACTGGTGCTAGGGGCTGGGGGCTAGTACCGTGTCTCGCAAGTTCATTGGCGGTGAAATCGTAGGGCGCGTGGTACGCGCCAGTTCAGTTGGCGCGCTTCGCACGCCCTACAACTGCTCATGAAGTTATGAGACACGATACTAGGGGCTGGTTTTTTCTAACCTCTAACACCCAACACCGAGCACCGCGTTCTATTCTTTCCACGTCCCACGCACGGTGATGCCAGCGAGCTTTTCAAGCTCTTTCACCGTTGCGAGGACATCTTCTTTGGCATAGCCAGTTTTTTGGTAATTATCGATTAGTCCTTCTGCCGCGGCCCCTATAGTCAATGGGACCCCAAACTCTTTTGCCAGTTGGGTAGCAAGGCCGATGTCTTTGCGAGCGAGATCAATAGTGAACGTTGGTGCAAGTTTGTCGCGGAGTACAGCTCGTGTTCCTGACTCCCACACGAAGCTACCGCCGCTGCTAGCCTTTACTGCTTGCCAGATGACATTGGGATCGACCCCAGCTTTTGCGCCGAGGACGACAGCTTCTGCTGCCCCCATCATGTGAATAAAGGCTAACATGTTGTTCACTAGCTTCACGACATTCCCAGCACCGATGTCGCCACAATAGAACACATTGGCTCCCATTGCTTTGAGCAATGGCTCGCATTTGTCATAGACGGATTTCTCTCCACCCGCCATGATCGCGAGCGTTGCATTGCGAGCGCCACGTACCCCACCGCTCACGGGAGCATCGAGAAAGTGCACGCCTTTGGCTGTGGTCTTTTGCGCTAAGTTGCGTACTACAGTCGGTGAGTTGGTACTCATGTCAACGATCGTTGTCCCGCTTTTCATTACCGTCAGAATACCATTGTCCAACAAGACGACATTCTCAACATCCTTCGGCATTGGCAGTGAGAGAAATACGTAGTCGACACCGGTTGCTGCTTCCTTTGCGCTATTGACCCATGTTGCGCCAGCTTCTTCCAAGTTCTTCGCTGCTTCCCGGCGTAAATCCGTTACCTTCATTGCATGGCCAGCTTTCAAAAGATTCGCTGCCATCGGGTTCCCCATATTGCCAACACCAATAAAGCCGACGTTCATGGTGCCTCCTTTGCGTGAAGCGAAATTCGTAAAATGTAGTCAGGACAATACAGCGTAATGCGTAGTGCGTAACCGCCACTCCTCTCCTTTTACGTTTTACGCTTTACGTGTTGCGTGTTTTCTATCTGTTTTCGGCGTGTGGGACTAGATCGATATGAATATGTAGATCGTCAGCGATGCGTTCGAGTCGGTCTTGAAACGCCTCCATGCCGACCGAGATTGGCACATCCATATGAATCTGCATAGTGTAGATCGCTGTGCCACTGCCAGGTTCAGGCCGTGAGTGCGTGTGCATCTCTGTAATGTTAATGCCATGATCAGCTAAGCAACGCGCTACCCGTGCGACGATACCCGCTTTATCAACGCCAGTTGCATGCAGTTCGTAACGTGAAACGCGTTCGCTTGAACGGTAATGAGACGGTTCACTTTCAAGCGGTCGCAAAAAAACCGTGACGCGTTTTTCCCATTCCAGGCGCTTGCACGCTGAAGACAGGCGACGATCAAGATCATTCCCTTGCCCTGAGAGGAGCAAGAGAACCGCAAATTCGCTGCCAAGGACCGTCATACTTGACTCTTCCAGGTTGCAGTCGCATTCGTAAATCAATTCAGCAAGATCAGAGACGATTCCTGGATGGTCTTGAGCAATAGCGGATAACGCAAACCATTTCTTCATTGACGTAACTCTTTCACCGCAGCTACCAATTTCGGCATCACCTCAGCGGACCCACCACGTAAACTCAAGGTGCACAGCGGGGTCATTTCACTTTCGTAGAGATTAACTTCTATGAGCGTACCCCCACGTTCACGTACTGCCAGCGGAAACGATGCTGCCGGGTACACCGTAGCGGAAGTTCCCGCCACGATAAAGCAGTCACATTGCTCGGCTTCGCGAAAACACGCATCGAGTGCATCGCGTGGAATAGGCTCACCAAACGATACTGTGTCAGCTTTGAGAATTCCGTCACACTGCGGGCAATGCGGTGGCAGTCCCTTTAAGGGCACTTCTGCTGCGGGGTAGCGATTATTACATTGGATACAGCGAATCAATGAGAAATTGCCGTGAATTTCGATGAGATTCGTACTCCCGGCGCGTTTGTGGAGGTTGTCAACATTCTGTGTGATCATGCTCCGTAAAATCCCCATCTGTTCGAGTTCGACAAAAGCATGATGACCGGGATTCGGGTCTGCGGTGCTGAGTGCGGACCAAATTTCTTTGGTGGGACCTTTCGGTGATAAGCGTTCTTCCCACGCTTTCTTGGGGTCGCGCAGGAAAATTTCATAGCCATTCATCGGTGGTTCGCCGTATTTCGTCCACAGTCCACCTGGTCCGCGAAACGGTGGAATGCCACTTTCTACGGAGATCCCTGCGCCGGTGAGGGCCATGACGTATTTTGAAGACAACAATAACCGGGCGGCTGCACGGATAGTATCGTCTTGAGATGTTGTTGCCATAGTTCGACCTCTTCACTCACGGTGAAAACATGAGCAGGCGAATGGGCGAGCGGGCGACCTAGCGATCTCCCCGCTATTCCTGGTCGCCCATTCGCCTGTTCGCCCACTCTCCCATTCAGTCCGTGTTGTCCCTATTTCGCCTTCCACTGCGGCGTTCGTTTTTCCGCAAATGCCTTTGCTCCTTCGCGGGCGTCTTCTGTCCCTTGTAGCCAGTTATACAATTCACGTTCGAGCTTGAGCCCATCGGCGAGTGACATGTCCAGACCGCGCAACGCGGCTTGCTTGATCTTCTGTACTGCTAATGGTGCACTTTTACAAATCTCGCTCGCAATAGCTTCGCATTTGCTCATGAGTTGGCTCATCGGCACGACATAATCGACTAAGCCCAAGCGGAGGGCCTCTTCCGCATCAATGCGATTACCGGTGTACAGCATTTCTAAGGCACGACCGAGTGGAATCAAT
Source organism: Deltaproteobacteria bacterium (assembly GCA_016874775.1). Lineage (NCBI taxonomy): Bacteria > Pseudomonadati > Myxococcota > Myxococcia > Deltaproteobacteria bacterium. The sequence goes on along the minus strand of VGTJ01000150.1, from coordinate 6,542 downwards.
CGAGGTAGTCGCTGTGTTCCACCTGCGCCGGGAAGCCAACCCAAGCGGACTTCACCTAAGCCAAATTGCGCATGTTCAGCGGCAACACGGATATCACAACACAAGGCTTGCTCGAGACCACCACCATTCGCGTGGCCGTTGATGGCGGCGATAATCGGTTTGTATAAATCAAAAAGAAGCGGGAAAAGGATGTTCTGCGGTTCTTCTCCAGGCCGTTCGACATAGTTGGCTTTGATGTCGCTGCCAGCAGAAAAGGCGCGCTCGCCCACACCGGTCAAGATCGCAACACGGAGTGCAGGATCATCACGAAACTCCCGCCAGACCTTTGCCAACGTCTCGTAGGTTTCAAAGTCACAGGCATTGAGCCGCTCTGGACGGTTGATGGTGACGTAGGCGATGTGGCCCTTCTTTTCGAATAGCACTTTCATGGGTTGTGCGCTCCTTACTATGCAATTCAGCAGTCAGAGGGGAAACCAAAGTGAATCGGAGAATCGGTGAAGGGGAGAACCGGAGACCTCCCCACCATCCGCCATTCTTTTTCCCCGATTCTCCGTTTCCCTGATTCTCCGTTTCCTGTTCCCTCGATTTACCGCCCTTTCTTCCCGTCCGTCAACGGCTCGAAAATCTCTTCCCTCTTAAAGGCCCCTGGATCGACTTTGCGTGACGTACTACTGTTTGGGGTCTCACCTAAGCGGATCGCATTCTTGCCGTAGCGGGTGGTGAGTTGGTCAATGAGTTTCCCGAGCTGTTGGCGTTTGTCATTTTGGTGCGTCGGTGGAGCAAACAACGAAAGCTGCTGGGTGGTTGGTTCAGTTTCGATGTTACTGGCATAAATGCCGGCGAGTCGAACTTTTTGTCCGCGACGGGGAACCGCAGCAAAGAGGGCAACTGCAGCGTGATAAATTTCTTGCGCGTCACTCGTTGGAGCGGGGAGGGTGTGACTCCGGGTGTATAAACGAAAGCGTCCCTCTCCCAACCGCTCTGCTGTTTTTATCTTCACTGTGATCGTGCGTCCCATCAGTTTGCGCGACCGTAGCCGGCGAGCAACAGTTTGCGCGTAGCGAAGCAAAGCCGCATGAACTTCGATGTCCTGGTCGAGATCCTGGGAGAACGTTTCTTCTTCGCCGATAGATTTCATCTCTTGATTTGGATCGACGGAGCGTGGGTCAATACCATGAGCGAGTTGATAGAGGTGGTCCCCATTTGCGCCATAGCGTGAAACTAACGTCTCTCGCGGCCACCGAGCCAGGTCACCAATCGTGCGGATGCCAAGAGTAGCCAATGATTGTGCGGTGACTCTCCCAACTCCCCACAACCGGGTGACTGGAAGTGGGTGCAAAAAAGACAGGACGTCTTCATCTCGCACTTCGACCAGGCCGTTGGGTTTTTGCATGTCGCTGGCGATCTTGGCGATGAACTTGGTCGACGCAATGCCCGCTGAGCCCGTTAGCTGCGTTTCACGATAAATCTGCTCTTTGATACGTGTGGCGATCGTTCTCGCGGAGCCAAAAAGCGATTCACTCTCTGTTACATCAAGAAATGCTTCGTCCAGGGATAGTGGTTCAACGAGTGGCGTGAAAGACCGGAGGATGGTGAACACGTGTCGGGAAGCTTCCAGGTAGGCTTCCCGTCGTGGCGGAACGACGATGGCGTGCGGGCAGAGCTTCAGCGCTTGCGCCATGGGCATGGCGGAATGTACGCCATAGGGGCGAGCTTCATAGGAGGCTGTGGAGACGACGCCCCGCGCGCGATCTCCACCAACGATGAGCGGCTTGCCACGCAGTTCAGGGAAATCGCGTTGTTCGATCGCCGCATAGAACGCATCCATGTCAAGGTGAATGATGCGGCGTTGAGACATGACGTGTTACTCCGCTGAATCTTCTTCCTCGTCTGGTGGATCAGGAGGAGGAGGGAGGGGATCTGTACTATTCGGCTCAAGACTGGTCCGACGAGCAATAGTCAGAAAGCCGGTGTGTGCGACCATGCGATGATCTGGACGCACGGAAAGTCCTTTAACGTGCCAGCCACGCACCAGGTTTTCCATAACCTCGATTGCGGTGAAACAGGGGGAAGCGCGTAATTCATCGACGAACGACTTCACCTGGATCATAGTTGGACTGTAACTGACGATGACCCCACCTGGCCGTAGGGCTTGTGCCGCGTGCGGGAGCACGCGCCAGGGCTCGGGGACATCGATGAATAAGCGATCTGCGTCCTGAACATCGAGGCCAACGTACGCATCTCCGACCAGCAGCGTCCAGTTCGGGGCCTCGCCAAAAAATTTTGTGACGTTCTCCCGTGCCATGTCGCAGTGATCTTCACGGATTTCAATAGTTGTCAACTTGCCAGTGGAGCCGATGGCTCGCAAGAGTGCAATTGCCAACGAGCCAGGGCCGGCACCAACCTCGACCACAGAAGCACCAGGGAATACATCTCCCCACAACAACATCATGCCAACATCTTTGGGGTAAATGACCTGAGCACGACGCGGCAGATTTGGTATCAGGTGCGCATAGGTCGGGCGAAACACCCAAAATGCATCATTGGTCGAATTCCGCACCAGGCTCCCTTCAGGCAGGCCAATGACTTGGTCGGCAGGGAGCAGGCCTCCGTGCAACGACATGCGGTTGCCGGCCTTGAGGGTACGAAGATACTCGCGCTCTTTGGTATCGATAAACAATACCGTATCTCCAGAGCGGAGCAGTGAACGATCAGACATAGGAGGTTCCTAGATGCCGACGGGAACGACTTTCTTCGTAGAGACACCCCGGTGCGGCGTCTCTACACGTTGTTACAAAACGCGGCGCACCGTACCACGCAGTCTCTGGTCGGACAATAACCCTTGACAGTAAAAGTTATCCTTCCTATCCTAGACAAATTCGTTTCGAGAAAAACAATCCCTACATCATTATTTTCATTTTTGGAGGAGACCCGTGGCTGAAAAAGCAAAAACCGCGCAAAAGTCCGACGCGTTGCGGACAAAACGTTTCTGTCCTGTCTGTGGAGCTGAGAGTAAAGTCGTGCAGTATGCCGGCTTTGGACAAATGAAAGGCTTCTTTTGGGTGTGTGACAAGAACCCTGAGCACGTCAGTCGCACGCGCTAGTGTGGAAGAGGGGTGACCATGCCGCGAACACGCAAGAAAGAAAAGGAAGCAAAAGACCTTAATCTCTTTGATGAAGATGCACCCGAGGAAGCGTCAGACGAAGAGTTACCTAAAGACGAAGCAGGGCGCAAGAAGATTAAAAAACGCTACGAAGAGTTGCTCGGTATTCGTATCGAAAAACTCAAAGGCCGTGTGCTCAATCGAGAACGTATTAACAAAACGATCGAGGGCATCTATTTCATCTGTGCTGTGTGCAAAAAGATTTGTCACAATCTGGATGAGGGGCTGATCGAAGATCCAGATAACGTGAACAACTTGTGTTCTGCCTGTGAGAAGCCAAAAGGGAAAAGTCCTGCAGCTGCGTAATGCCTTTTAGGGGGTACTGGCAGTCTTCACCCTCGCTCATACGTGCACTGCTTGTATGGGCCTCGCTCTGGCAGGGAAAGAGACAAGCGGGTTCGGCACTAATTGGGGGCTGTACGGCAGGACAAGTTTCGTTTCTTCTCCCACCGGGGGTAATGGCATTAAGTCAGCGGTTTTCAGGTTCCCTCTCCCTCCGAGAGAGGGCTAGGGTGAGGGGATGAAATAAGGAACGCTACACTTTCTTCCCCTCATCCTGCCCTTCTCCCTAGGGGAGAAGGAACCCTCCTTTGCAACGTCGTGGCTTAACTTAATGCCATTGCCTTTCAGGGGAGAGAGACCTTGTAGACAGAGCTGCATCACCAGTGCCGAACAGTCAAAGCTAGCAAGCGCGTTGTGCGCACAGCGCACGCTACCCCACCTGTACGAATGGTTCGGGGTCCAATTTAGTGCCCACCATTTGTGACCAGCCGGCTGACCGACTGCTCGACAACCGTCCCTTTGAAAAAGTTCGGGTTCATTCCCGTCCATAGCGTTGTTGGATTGGTAAAGACAAAATCACGAAAGTCGTCTTCGGTAATAACCCCGTGTTCCACTAACTCGTAGGCTTCTTCGGTGACTTCGGTCATATCTGGCACATCCCAATGACCTATGTCTGAACTGAAGACCGCTTTTATTTTTTGCCCGAAGGGATTCACCTTGGTATTGAAAGCGATGGCATTCATGGGGTCATCGGCTTCACAGCCAAAATAGAAGTGCGGCACGAACAGGTCGCGAATATCCTCTTCTTTGGAGACACCACTACGGGCAAAGTCGTTGGTATTGCCTGGTGCGGCTTTCGTGTTAATTGTCGTGCCACTCGCGGTACTGAGTTGTTCCAGTTTTCCTTCTGTCACGCGACCACCGTAGCGTCGACACAGATCTACAACCATCTCCATGTTAAGATTTGCCGGATTGTAGTTTTCAATTGCTTCAGGATTACGCTTTTTCCAGCGCGCGATGAGATCCGCGTATAGTCGTGCGCCGGTACTCACGCCGCCTTCGAGAAAAGCAACTTTGAGGGTTGGAAAACGTTTTGTGACACCGCTAAAGAACAACGCCTTGCACAGCGCTTCACCGGCTTCCGCAAAATGGCCGATGTGGTTGTACATGTATGTGGAAATCGATGTGCGATGGCCCCAGCCCATTCCGGCCGAATGAAAGGTTGGCGCGACGTTCAGCTCTACGCACTTTGCCCAGACTGGATCGTAATCATATTCGCTTTCAAGACAGAACGTATCGAGCCAGTAGGCATATTTCGCCACCTCAGGAGCCGTACGTGCGACATGTGGTACCGGACGGAGAACGTGTCCAGCTAACATCACCGCTTTCATTCCTAGCGTGGTGACTGCGTAGTCAAGCTCTTCAATCGCTTCTTGCGGTGTGTGCATGGGAATCACCGCTACGGGAATGATACGATCGCTGTACTCACGAAACACATCGGCATGATACGAGTTGAATGCTCGGCAGGCGGCACGGCGGATCTCTTCGTCGTCGAGATGTGGCGCAAGCAAGCCGAATGTCGGATAGACGATCGTGACATCCAACCCTATGTCATCAAGTCGTTCGTACATGAGCCTCGGCAACATTGCCGTCACGCGATCCAATGTGTTCTTGGCAGGAAGAGCCCACCACGGCGGCACCGTCACTCGCTGATCGCGACGCTGGTCAGGTGACAGGCGATGCCAATTCAGCATCCCGCCTAACCCAGACATCATCCCTTTGGTTCGTTCATTCTTGTAGCGCTCGACAATACCGGCCCCACCGACCTTGCGCAAATAATCCATGACTCCCGGCTCAAACTCGACCGTGTGACCGTCAGAATCGATTACCGGGTGCGTGAGATGTTTACGAACCTCCGCAGATTTCGACACTTGTGTAGCTGCCATACGCATCCCTCCTTACTGTAGGTTGATAGCGCGTCACAAGACCGCGATGCGCACAACCCTAGCCCAAGCGCGATGAGATGTCAGTAGGATGGACGGCCAACTGCTAACTCCCGACTTTCGTCTTTTGGGCTATAGTTTCAGCTTTGTCCCCGCTGAACTGGGTCTCAATACGAATGACCTTCCTCTCTTGCGTTGTTCGTCGTACGAACGCTTCGTGTTGTTCTTCCACCTCCGTGCCGGTTTTTGTTGCCGTTTGCTGTCAGACTGGAACGAAACGCGCCGGCGCGGTGAGCTGGTAATACAGTGACAGGTGTTGAGAAATTGCATCAACCGTAGCGTCGCGTTGATCACATGCTGTTTGTCGTTCGAGAATGGTGACGAGGATCCGTCGGTACCGGCGGCAGAGTTGCCAGGCGAGGTTGTGGTAGGACCAATCCCGGTAGCCAATGTATCGTTGCTCTAGCCCTCGGGCTTCGCGGAGCAGCTTGGTTGAATTATCTGCCCATCGGCGTAGGAGGGGCGGCAGTGTATCGTCAGTCACAACTTAAGACATCGGCAGTGTCAAATTCCCTCTCCCTGAGCGAGAGGGCTAGGGCTCATAAGGGTAGGTTTTTTATCCAAGCCACAATTGGCGCGGATTTCCCGTCCTGAGGAGCCGCGTGTTCGTCAGGCCCGCGCAGGCGGGCATCCAGGAGCTTCACCCCTGAACGATTGCGTATTCCCCCTGGATTCCCGCATTCGCGGGCATGACGTCCCTTGAGTTATCCATCAAAACTTTCTGGACTATCTACTAGGGTTCTCCCTTCCCAATCCCTAAACCCTCATTCCCAAGTCCTAGATCCGCACGGCGAAGCCGAAGTCTGTTTTCTCAAAGCGTTGGATCTCGCCCGGCGACAGCAAACGAAGATCTTTGAGCTGCGTACCACGATGAGTCTCGGTCGACTGTGGCTACAGCAAGGAAAGAAAAAAGAAGCACACTGCTTGCTCAGCGAAATCTACAATTGGTTTACCGAAGGGGGCGACATCGCGGATCTACGTGAGGCGAAGGCACTCTTAGAAAGTGTTTTTTAATTCGTATTTTCCGTCGTCACCATCCGCAGCGTGCGCCGGATACTGGCCAAGTACACCATAGCGTCACTGGAAACGGTGG
>VGTJ01000149.1 GCA_016874775.1 Deltaproteobacteria bacterium | reverse complement strand
CGGCCTGAAAGGCACGGCGCTTGGCACCGCGCATCTGCGCTGCGGCTAAGCGCAAATCGGCAATCTGTTGCCCACTAATTTGTTGAGCACTTGGACTGGTGAAATCTTTCCTGAACACCCTAGCCCCCCCACCTCTCCCTACGTTATCTGTCTCTCCGCTATCGTACCTCACTCGCTCGGCTTTGGGTATCTTCTTTTCTCAAAATCACCTAAGCTCTTCGTTGTAGCCAAAAAACTCCTCACTCGCTCAATATACCCGTTCTTCTCAAACTCGCGGTGAAACCCTGCCGTGACAAAACTGGGATCACCTGCATAAAAGAGTTCATACAACGTGTGACGCGAGCCGAAATCAGAGCCGAGCAGATCCCATGCGAGTTTGAACAAGCTCTGTTTCTCTTCGGCTGAGGTTTTGGCGCCGCGATAGTATTTGCGCAGCGTATCGCCGATTGGGCTGTCGAAAGCGTTGAGACTGGCTGGCGGTTGCATGAATCCACTGCCTCCTAGTCGGCGCACCATCTCCATCATGCGCGGATAAATCCGTGGTCCCCACACACGCCCAACTTGTAGCGGTTGCAGTGCTGGATAGATGACACCATTCGACGGGTCGATTACTGCTTCAGCTTCTGAGGCGAGCAGAGAGGATTTGACAATCTCAACGTAGGTTGCCGCTTCTCCGAGTGTCTCCTGCACAGCGGGTGCATTCTGCACGCCGATCGATTCAGCCATTAAACACATCACCCCGTACACGAATTCAATCTTTGAGAGCAAACGGGTATTGGTTTGGGGAGTAGTAAACTCGCGAACTTTGGTCTGGGCGTAGGCTCCGGCGACAAGTCGGATATCGCCATGAAGAAAGACGCGCTCCCACGGAACCAGGACATCATCAAAAATGATGACCGCATCATTTTCATCAAAACGAGCACTGAGTGGATGATCCGCATATTGCTCGGGACGAGTGAAAGGTTCACGGCAGATTACCTTCACCCCCGGTGTAGCGATAGGGATACTAAATGTGACAGCATACGGAACTTCAGCTTCAGTGAGGGTCGGAGGAAATGGCCAGACATAAATATCATCGGCGAAGGCGGCTGACGTCGCCAGCATCTTGCCGCCGCGCACGATTAAGCCAGCCGCGGTCTCTTTGACGATGCCGAGACACAAATATGGATCATCTTGTTGGGCGCGATTTTTTGTGCGATCGACTTGAGGGTCGATCAACGCGTGGGTGAGCAACACATCGTTCTCTCGACAATGTTCATAATAGCGCCAGACCCGCTCGGCGTTCTCCGGGCTCTTTTGCGCAAAGTACTCTTTCTTCGCCGCCCAGGCGGTAATCATGGAGTTCAGGAAGTCCCCACTACGGCCCATCATGCCACAAGTCGCGTCAGCCCAGATTTTTACCATCTGCCGACGACGAACCAGATCTTCGCGGGTCCGTGGAATCAGGAACGACATGCCGACGGGATTTCCTGTTGTCGGAGACAGGTAGGTGAGAAGCGGCTGCAGTGTTGGGTCATGTTGCATGTCGTATAGCCGCGCCAGGCTTTCGATCGGTCCACGAAAGGCAGGATGCGTGGTGACATCTGTCACTTGTTCGTTTCCTAACCAAACTTCACGATTATCGCGGAGTCCAGCAATGAACTGTGCTCCGGTGCGAATGCCCATTCTCGTACCTCCCTGACTGGTGAGTGTAGCGAGCGTGAAGCTAAAGAGATGTCAATGCAGAGTCAAGGCTGAGCAGGAAAGAGCGCAGTTTCGTTTTTGTAGGGGCCTATTGCCATAGGCCCCTCTGAAAAGCTTTGCGTCGGTCGTGCAAATCCCATAATGTGAACACCTATGCAAACTCATGATCGTACGCCACGGCAGCGCATTCTCGACTTGTTAGTCGGTAGAGCCATGACTGCACGTCAGCTTGCTGCCGTCATCAAGATCTCTGAACGGCAAGTCGAGGACCACCTTATCCATATCGTCAAGTCAGTCGAGCGGGATCGTTCACGCCGGTTCATTATCGAACCTTCGGCCTGCCTTGACTGTGAGTTTGTTTTCAAAGAGCGCTCGCGTGTGACTCGACCGAGTCACTGCCCAAAGTGTAACAGTGAGAATACCAGTATGCCGCGCTTTGGTATTGAGATCGTGAGCAAGAAAGTGGAACAAGACGATGACAACGCCTAAGAATGCTCCCTATGGTTCCTGGAAGTCGCCCATCACGTCAGAGGCAATCGTTTCTGCGACTGTCGGCTTAGGACAGGTCGTCCTTGATGGCGAGGACGTGTACTGGCTTGAACTACGCCCCAGCGAAGGCGGACGCAGTGTCGTGGTTCGCCGTACTGCTGATGGACGTACGAGCGATATAACCCCGACACCGTTCAATGCCCGCACGCGCGTGCATGAGTATGGTGGGGGATCATTCACGGTCAGTGAAGGGACCGTATACTTCTCGCATTTTGCCGATCAACGCCTCTATCGCCAAAGCGCGGACGCGACTCCGCAACCGTTAACTCCCGCAGCGCCACTGCGCTACGCCGACGCTACGGTTGATCGGCAACATCAACGTCTGATCTGTGTTCGCGAAGATCATAGCCACACCAACCGTGAGGCCATCAACACCATTGTGGGCATTGACCTGGAACATGGCGGGGAAGGGGAAGTGTTAGTGTCTGGGAGTGATTTATTCTCCTCGCCGCGCTTGAGCCCCGATGGAAAACACCTGGCATGGTTGACCTGGAGTCATCCCAATATGCCGTGGGATCGCACCGAGTTGCTCGTCGCAGAGGTAAAACCTGACGGCTCGCTTGGACAAGTGAAGCATGTGGCGGATGGTCCGAATGAGTCGGTCTTTCAGCCACAGTGGTCGCCAGATGGCGTATTGCACTTTGTGTCCGACCAGACTGGCTGGTGGAATCTCTATCGCTGGAAAGACGGACAGGTAGAACCGCTGTGTCCCCGTGACGCAGAGTTTGGGCGGCCACAGTGGGTCTTTGGTATGTCTACGTACGCTTTCGCCAACCCTTCACAGATTGTTTGCGCATACGGAAAAAATGGCACCTGGCGTTTAGCGCAACTCGATACCGAGTCGCGACAGTTGACGGACATTTCTACCCCCTACACTGAGATTAGTGACGTACGTGCGACAGCGCAGCATGTGGTCTTTGTTGGTGGCTCGGCAACCGAACCCGCTTCGGTCGTCCGCCTTGATCTGGCCAATAGACAACTGACTACACTGCGTCGTTCAAGTTCACTTTCCGTCGATGCGGGGTATTTGTCTGTTCCCCAAGCGATTGAGTTCTCCACGGAGAACGGCCTCAGCGCTTACGGACTGTTTTATCCACCAAAGAGTCAGGAGTTTACCGCGTCTGCTGATGAACGTCCGCCACTACTGGTAAAGAGTCACGGCGGACCAACCGCAGCGGCGACAACTACCTTCAACGCGAGCATTCAGTACTGGACCAGCCGCGGCATTGCCGTGCTGGATGTGAATTATGGTGGCAGCAGCGGTTATGGGCGCGCCTATCGCGACCGCCTCAAAGGGCAGTGGGGTGTGGTTGATGTTGATGATTGTGTGAATGGGGCACGGTATCTCGTCGAACGTGGGTTAGTGGATGGAAAACGGCTCGCCATTACTGGTGGCAGTGCGGGAGGATATACAACACTCTGTGCACTCACTTTTCGTGATGTTTTCAAGGCCGGTGCGAGCCACTACGGTATTGGCGACCTCGAAGCATTAGCGCACGATACCCACAAGTTCGAGTCGCGGTATGAAGAGAGCCTCGTGGGTCCTTATCCTGCTCAAAAAGAACTCTACCGAGCGCGCTCACCGATTCACTTTACTGATCGCTTATCCTGTCCGGTGATTTTCTTCCAAGGACTGGAGGACAAGATTGTTCCACCCAATCAGGCCGAAATGATGGTTGCGGCACTGAAAGCGAAAGGACTAGCAGTGGCTTACGTGCCGTTTGCTGGCGAACAGCACGGCTTTCGCAAGGCGGAAAATATCAAACGTGCCCTTGATGGTGAGTTATATTTTTACTCGCGAGTATTTGGCTTTGCGTTGGCTGAGTCAGTCGAGCCGGTGGTGATTGAGAATTTGGAGAGATAATGCGTGTTGCGTGAAACGTGACCCGTAATACACGATCCTTTTAGGGGTAGGCTTTTACGCTGAGAAAAGACGAGACGTCATGCCCGCAAATGCGGGCATGACGAACACGCGGATCCTCACGACGGGAAATCCGCGCCAATTGTGGCTTGGATAAAAACCTACCCTTATGAGAATACACGATCCCCTGCCTCTTCTTCTACGTAACACGCAACACGTTTCACGTCTTCTACGCACACTTCTGCACAAGCGGTGCACACTGGTCCAACAGTGAGAGGACTTTTGCCTTATGGTCAGAGGGCAGTCCAATAACCACACGATCAGCACCTGCATCTTGGAACTGTTTGAGCGTATCTTCTTTGCCCGGCGCGCCAAAGATTGACACCGGAACCTCACTGGCTTTGCGACCGATCCGCGCTGCACGCTCGTTCAAGTCTTTAATCGCCGCGGGTAAATCTCGCGGACGAATGCCAACCGGAATCCAGCCGTCACAATAACGCACGACGCGATCGAGTCCCTTCTGTGAGAGTGTTCCGAGCAGGATCGGCGGGTGAGGTTTCTGCACTGGCTTCGGATACGACCAGATGGGATCGAAGTTGACAAACTCTCCGTGATATTCGGCATTTTCTTTCGACCAGATTTCCTTCATGGCCTCAATACGCTCACGCAACACTTTCCAGCGTTTCTCGAAATTGGTGCCGTGGTTTTCCATTTCCTCGCGGTTCCAGCCGCCACCGATGCCAAAGATCAAGCGACCATTCGACAGTGCATCGACTGAGGCAACTTCCTTGGCCATGAGGATTGGATCGCGTTCGATCACCAAACAGATACCACTACCAACCTTAATGGTCTTGGTGACTGCTGCCGCAGCCATCATGGCAACGAAGAGATCATGGGTATGCCAATAATCCTTGGGCAGATCGCCACCGCCTGGCCACGGGCTCTTACGACTCGCCGGGATATGCGTATGTTCAGGGAACCACACTGACTCAAAGCCACGAGCCTCAGCTTCGCGAGCGAGATCATCTGGACGGATTGCGTAATCCGTTGCAAACATCGAGACGCCAACTTTCATACTGTCCTCCTTCTCCAGAAATGCGAGGTTACTCTGTCACTTTTTTGAGGGGGCGTATAGCGGCATCGGTATAAGCGTTCAGCATTCAGCTTCGCGTGACTGCTGAGTTCTTCCTCGTAAAGCTGATAGCTGACGGCTGATGGCTGACAGCTACTATACTTCGGCAATCCACAAATCCTTGCTCAAGCGATTGGTCAATACATCACCACCTGTCGCGGTGACCGTTACCATGTCCTCTTGAATGAAGATTCCCGCTTCCCAGCGAGGCGAATCCATGCCAGCGATAATCGGCTCGATGCAGAAGACCATGCCTTGTTCCATGACAGTATCGCTGGTCTCTACCTGTCCGCGTTCGCCCACGTACGGCAATTCGTGGACTTCCATGCCACAGCTATGACCAATGATGTTGATCACCCCATAATCGCCGAGGCCAGCATCGATGAAGATTTTGCGTGCAGCGTCATAGACCTCTGCACATTGCACGCCTGGGCGAATCTTAGCGATCGCGGTGTCATTGGCTTTGCGAGCCAGGTCAAACCAGTCCCGCTGCTGCTGAGTTGGCTTGCCAAGACACGCCTGACGGATGAAATCGGTACAGTAGCCATTGTACGTTGCACCGCCATCGATCATCACCAGGTCGCCACGTTTCAAGCGATACTCACTCGGTGGACTATTCACAATCTGATAGCGTTGTGAACCAGCGTTAACACAGAGGAGCGTCTTCATCGGTTCAGCCCCCTCTTGCACCATGCGCGAGACCATAACCGCGGCCAGCTCTTTTTCGCTCATGCCTTCGTGTAACGCACGCCAGCCTGCTTCGACACCATGACAGGAAATCTCACACGAGCGGCGCAGCATATCGATCTCACGAGCCGATTTGATGCCACGTAGTTTCCGCAAGAGTAGGGCGCTATCGACAAACATGCCAATGAAATCACGCCGCAAATCTTCCCACTGGACCTGTGCCATGCCCAGCCGCGTGCCATAGCCGAGTTCGACTCCCACCTTTTTTCCTCTGAACCCTTTCTTATGCAGCGTGTTGACGACGGTACCAATAGGATCTTCCTGATCGCGGTAGAAAGCAATTTCTTCAATCCATGATGTCTTCGCGTTGCCGTATTCTTGCCCAGGCAGGATCAGTGTTGGTGCGATCGACGGATCACGTGGAAGCAGGGCCATGAGTGGGCGAAATTTAGAAATCCACAACAGTGAAAGATACCCGGCAAGGTAACGCACGTTCTCCTGTTGGGTGAGCAGCAGCGCGTCTATGTCGTGTTCTTCCATGAGTGCACGGGCACGGCTCACTCGTTGTGTATACTCATCGAGTGGAAATTCTGCGAACAGTGGTTCCTTCATGGGGCACCTCCTTTGCGGGTTACGCGATCTCTGGTGTTCTATAAGGGGTACGAGGAACAGGTTGCAAGAGCGGGAATAGCGATCTAGGCTAGCTGACACGTAAGGAGCATCTATGTCTCAGACCTCAGCAATGCCAGAGCCACGCGAGCCGTTCAAACTCAATGTTCGCGGAGTCATTGTCACGGACGAACAGTTCGACCGGCTTTGCCGGGAAAACCCAGAGCTGCGCTTGGAACTGACAGCACAAAAGGAATTGGTGATTATGCCTCCGACAGGGTATGAGACTGGGCGACGGAATATGCGACTTGGCCGCTACTTGGATGAATGGGCTGAGGCTGATGGAACAGGAACAGCGACTGATTCGTCGACGTTGTTCGTTCTCCCAAATGGAGCAAAACGTTCCCCAGATGCCGCATGGGTGCGACAAGAGCGCGAGAATACTATTCCAAAAGATCAACGCGAGGGGCCACTACCCCTGTGTCCAGATTTTGTCATCGAACTGCGTTCCCCCACCGACCGCTTAATTGACGTTCAAGAAAAAATGCAGGAGTACCGCGATAATGGAGCACTCCTTGGTTTGCTTCTCGATCCCTTTGAGAGACGTGTGGACATCTATCGTCCAGGACGACCTGTAGAAGTATTGGATGATCCCGAGACTGTCGGCGGAGATCCGGTCTTACCGGGATTTGTTTTGCCAGTACGTAAATTGTGGTAGCGAACAGGCGCACAGCATACGCTTGGATCGTTACCAAATCCGTGTCCACTCTACATCGTTGTGCGTGAAGTGTAGGTAACGGTCCTGGTCAATAAAACGTTTGGCACTTTCTTCTGAGAAGCGCAAAACATCGAATGGCGCGGTACGGTGTAAGTCCGCGACTGCATCGCGAACAATCGGCATGATTTGGCAAAGACTACTTTGCCACTTGGCGATAGCAAAGTGTGTGTCACGATAGCGACGCACGAGTGAGCGGATTTTATCGACGCCGACCTTACCCGCTTCTCCCCAAAAGATCGGCTGTCCACTGTCGTTACGTGCGATCACATCTGGTTTGTAGCGGTCACCAATACTTACTTCCACTGATAGGTCTGGATACTCAGGGAGATACAACGCCCACAAGAACGCTTTCATCAGGACATGAGAGGAGTGTTCGATAGGTCTTTTGACGAACACGACCTGTTTGTTCCCAGCTTTGAGCGTCCATTTACGGCGTAACAGAAGGTCAGTCACGAGAATTCCATTGTGTAGGCCGGGATACCGCTGCAGGCCGTTTCCGGCTTGAGCCTGCCGGAAACGCTTCGCTTATTCTGGCCTACATTCTGCGCTCGCAATGACGCCCTGTTCTGTCATTGCGAGGAGTGAAACGACGAAGCAATCTCTGCCTTTTTAACTTTTTGGTTTGAGTGCTACCTCACCGCATTCTTCACCTTCTCGGCAAACTCACGCATGATTTTCGTCACACTTGCCGAGTCTGGTCCAGGAGCGACGACATACAGGCCGGTAACGCCCAGGTCGCGGTAGGTGCGAATATCTGCCTCTGAGATCACACGAGTATCAACCATTGAGGTAATCTCTAGCTGTGACATATCCCGTCCTGCCGCTGCCATCAGCTCTCGCAGTTGCGCGAACTTGGGCTTCACTTCTTCCAGGGGCACAGGTCCGATATGCCAACCGTCACCAAACTCGACCACACGTTTGAGCGCTGCCTGTGATTCTCCACCGACCCAGATCGGTGGATGTGGCTTCTGCTGCGGTTTAGGCGCGAAATGCAGATCTCGATCAATCTGGATGTACTTGCCATTGAAGCGCGGGTTCTCTTTGGTCCACACTTCTTTCATCACTTGCATGTACTCTCGCGTGCGACTTGCCCGCTCTTTGTATGGTACTCCCAATAACTGGAACTCTTCCTCCATCCAGCCGACACCAACTCCAAAAACAATGCGACCTCCCGAGGCAACATCGAGTGAGGCAACCACACGGGCCATCTCTAGCGGATGACGATAGGGGACAATAATTACACTCGGGCCAAGCCGGACTTTTTCAGTCACTGGGACGAGGAGCCCCAACACCGTAAAGGCATCGAGCCAATCGATGGTGGTAAAGACGGCGTACGGATTGTAGCCCTGTTGCTCCGCGAGTTTCGTATACGGATAGGTTGAAGAAATACTTTTAGGAATAGTGATGTGGTCGCCGGTAAGAATACCGTCATAGCCAAGCTCTTCGGCCAAGTGTCCGATCTGCGCTGCTGCACCCTTATGGCGTAGCGCCGCGCCGCCACCGAGATGAACGCCGTATTTCATGGGGGCTCCTTCCTCGTGCGTAATTCGTAATACGTAAAGCGTAAATATGTAAAACGTAAAAGGGGAGGTGGGGTGGTTACGGATTACGGTTTACGCTTTATCCTCATGAAGGCGGTGACGGATGACGCTTCGCGCACCACGCACCACGTTCTACATTACCTTTGCCTAAACCGCGTCCCCGGTCCGGGTGGTGTCTCTGGTGGACCGGCGAAACACTGTGCCATCGACATCCATGAGGTCGCGGTTGCTCCAGTCACTCGTAGTTTCGTATCAACAATGTTTCGTACTTGGGTGACGACTTGGCAAAATTCTTCAGCTTTTCCTTCAATGCTGTTTACCTGGTTTGGCTGATTCCATTCCCAGATCTCACCCGATGGGGCGGTGAGGCGAACATAAGGCTGATCAGTAGGTACAGGGAGTTTGCGGTTGGTAAATGTCCAGCCAAACGTGTTCATGCCAATGACAACAATATTCTTGATGCGATCTGCATTCTGACGTTCTTTGCCAAGCAGGTCGTAGATGGCTTGTGCGTGTGCCCAGGTTTCCATCAAACGTGCAGTGATACTAGAGCGGACACTCATGTCTGGCCCGAACCATAACACACGCAGCTTAGGATCAGCACCGGCAAAGTGCCCTGCCATCTCCAGGGCGAAACTACGCCAGCAGTTGAGCAGGTCATTGCCTTGGCAATTCGCGATCCATTCGCGCATGACGTCGACGTGCGTACGCCCGCCTTTGCTTGCTTCGGCTGTCTGTCGCGCGAAATCTTTGAAGGCTCCGCTATCACGCAACGACACATCGGCAGCGTAATCGCCAAAATGTAAGTGGCCGATGATGTCGCTGATTGTCCATTCTTTAAATTGGGTTTTGCGTTGCCAGTCTTGTTCGTCTAAGGATTTGAGGAGCGAGAACAAGCTGTCACACTCTTCACGAAAATCTATTGCCTGCTGGAGCATGGTTCCCTCCGTTACTGTTGCCATTGTGGAGATAGCGAACCGCCCGCGACCTGGCAAGCCGCCTGGTCAGAAAATTTGAAGAAGAGCGTGAACTAAATCGGACCTGTGAAGATTCGTACATTTGGGGCCGCGTGCGCTGTGCGCACGCGGCGCTCGCCTGGTGTCACTCCCGTGCGCATGGCGCACGCTACGGTCTCTCTGGTGATAACCAAAAGTGTACTAATCTCGCGGAGTTTGATTTAGCCTGCGCCGTGCTGGACGGCGTATAGAGGCGGCGATAGAGTAACAGCATGATGCGCTCCACCTTGCGCTCACAATTATTTATCAACGGAGAGTATGTTTCGGCAGTCAGTGGCAAGACATTTCCTGTACTCAATCCGGCTAATAATGAGGTATTGACGCAACTCGCAGAGGCTGGAGTTGAAGATGTGAACCGGGCTGTGGCTGCCGCCCGAAAGGCCTTTGATGAGGGGCCGTGGCCGAAAATGAAGACTGCGGACCGAGCCAAAATGGTCCGTTGCTTTGCCAAACTGCTGGTGAGGCATGCGCCTGAGCTAGAGTGTATCGAAAGCCTTGATGTTGGTAAACCGGTCAAAGAAAGTGGCGGGCATGATATTCCGCTACCGGAGCTGCAGGAATTGTTATAGTGCGTTACAACGAGAACCAATCGATGGGCGAGCGAATTTTGTGAGCGCCGAAGGATAATGCAGGGCCAAGAATTGCTGCCCAACGGAGAACCGTATGTCATTACACCCCGACGCTATTTCACCCCGGAAGAGTACCTCCTCTTGGAGCGGAGATCTGAATATAAAAGTGAACATTATGACGGCGAAATCTTTGCGATGTCAGGCGCGAGTGAGCCGCATAACGTTATTGCCCCAAATATTGTGTCCTCACTACATACGCAATTCCGCAACCGTTCCTGTCGGGTTTATCCAAGTGATATGCGAGTCAACGTCCAGCCTGGAAGACATTACGCATATCCAGGTGTGGTAGCAGTGTGCGGTGAACCACGATTCCAGGAGGAATACAAGGATAGGTTAGTCAATCCAACGGTTATTGGTGAAGTCCTGTCTCCGTCAACTGAAGCCTATGCGCGCGGTGACAAGGACCTCCGCTATCGGCAGCTTGCTTCGCCGCAAGAGTATCTGCTGGTGTCGCAGACCACGCCGCACATAGAGCACTATGTCCGACAGCCGGACAGTCAATGGCTGCTGACGGAAGCAAGCGCCGTGACCGCAACAATGTCGTTGCCATCAATCGATTGTACCCTAGCACTTGCCGAGGTCTATGAAAAAGTCGAGTGTGAGCAAAACTTGGAGTGACATGCCTTTGAGACACAGAATCTCACCTGGAGTCGAGGAGTTATTGAGTACACACCATACACGAAGGGTACAGCGATCCTGTATCGCGTGGCTCGTATGCCTTCTGTATTTTCTACCGCCGCTTGCATTGGCAGAACGACTGCCGAACATGGTGGTCCTCTATGCTGACGATCTTGGTTGGGGAGACGTCGGGTTTAACGGACGTAAAGAGTGGCAGACGCCCCACCTCGATCGCCTGGCTCAGCAAGGGATGGTGTTCACTCGCTGGTATGCTGCCGCGACTGTGTGTGCACCAAGTCGTGCAGCGTTCGTGACTGGTCAGTATGGGATTCATAATGGTGTCTCTGGTAACAACGATGACCTGCCGCGCAATAAAGTAACGATTGCCAGCGCCCTCAACAGTCGCGGCTACAAGACTGCGCTGTTTGGCAAATGGCATCATGGCTGTGAGGGAGTGCCCAACTATGCCTACATCCATCCTATGGACCTGGGGTTGAGGAATTTTTTGGCTTTACCAGCGCTGTCCATGCATGGGAGCATTTCCCCAAAGAACTGTGGGTCGGACGAGAACGCAAACCGGTCTCCGGGTACGCAAACACACTGTTTACCGATCGTAGCCTTGAGTTCATTAGCAAGAACCAGCACTCGCCGTTTTTTCTCTATCTTGCGTACACGGCTCCGCACGCTCGTATTGAGGCCATGCCGCAGGATATCGCCAAGTACCAAGGAAAGTTTGCCGAAATCGATCCTCAACGTCCGTTCAACGCGACCTATGCTGCGATGATTACGCGGATGGACACAGAAATCGGGCGTGTCTTGCAAGCGCTCGATCGCCTGCAGCTTACTAAACAGACGATCGTGGTTTTCTTGAGCGACCAAGGCGCGACCTTTGAACCAATGAATCAGGGGGCATCTGCGTATCACGACAGTAACCGTCCGTTTCGTGGTCAGAAGCGCACGTTGTGGGAAGGGGGCATTCGCGTTCCAGCCGTCGTCCGCTGGCCTGCCAAAGTTCAGCCTGCAACACGATCCAACGAGGTCATCAACACCATTGACCTGATGCCCACTCTCTTGGCGACAGCGCAAATAGCGACTGATCCAGCCTGGCATTTGGACGGTGTCGATCTGACCCCGGTATGGCGCGGACACGGATCGCTGTTGCCGCGTACCCTGTTTTGGGAATGGCGCACTGAATGCTCATTCCAACTCGCCGCCATGCGTGGAAACATGAAACTCGTAGTGACTGGGCAGAATCCAGCTGAATTGTTCAATGTAGAAGCCGACCCTGGCGAGCGCCGGTCGATCATAGCTGAGCACCAAACGCTTGCGGCTGAATTGCAGAAGGAATTGACGACCTGGTTAGCAACAGAAGCAGGAAAGCCGACATGTCGGTAAACTCGGGATCGCGAGAGTGGCTTTCTGAGGAACTCACAAACGCTGGCTGTTCTACATCCTCCGCTTGCGATACACCGACACCATCACGCCAATCAAGAGAATCACTCCCGGTTCGATAATCGCGACCAGCCAGAAAAGCTGCCGCGCTGCTTGTGCGGTGAGTGTGACCGGCGAAACTTTAGCACTGACTTCGTCGTCCGAGGGGCGTTCGGTCATGAACTGTTCCTCACCGGCGAGCCAGTGAACCGTATTGAGAAAGAGATCCTTGTTGCCGAGGAGTGCGAGCCGTGCGTTGCTGGCAAAGTCGCTATCACCATAGACCACGATACGAGCTTGGTGTTGTGGCGCCATTGCCAGACCCAAGGTTGTTGCGCTCGTCGTTGTTGTGCTGCCGTTTACCGGGAGCGAGACAGCAACGGCGATGTCAATCGGCCCAGGACGAGCCTTGGTGCCCTCGAACTCAACTGCTCCGCGTGGCGCGATGTCAGCCGAACGATACCGTGCCCATGAGCCAGGTCCAGTGCTGCAAAATGGAGTGACCGTTATCGCAGGGCTTGGTGGGGAGATTACATCGACTGAACGTACCAAGGGGAAGATCGTGTTCTGTCGCAGCTCGTTCACAATCGGAACATTGAGGTTATACAACGACACGAGTGGGCTGCGGGCATCACCACCAAACAAGCGGTTCTCCGGGTCATAGACAACATCCTCTGTAAGTTTGATGCCGTATCGGGCGAGCGCCGCTGTCAGATGAGGAACGGGGAGAGGGTCGATCATCAGCAACACGTGCCCACCACGTTGAATGTAACTGTGGAGTAATTCAATTTCTTCGGTCAGCAAATCACTCTGAGGACCGCTGACAATGACCACTGTTGCCTCCTGAGGAATGCGCGACTCACGTCCGAGTTGAAGTGTCTGTACATCGAAGTTCTCGTTGCGGAGCGCGACCGCCGCTTCGCTGTAACCCTGACGTGGGCTGTTGTCGTGCGGATCTTTTTCCCCGTGTCCACTGCTGAAGTAAATGGTTTTGCGTTGCCGATGAATCAATTGAAACAGCACCTGAGTGATGCGTTGTTCAGTCACGAGCGGGACAAGCTTCCGTTGCCCATCATATTCGATGGTAATCATGTTGTTGTGCGTGACCCCATACGCTTGTGCTACGGCGAGATGACGCTCACGAAACAGCACCTGGTATTGGAAATGTGGGCTCGCGGTCGCGTAACGCTTCAACACGTCATCAAGTGCCTGGTACACATCCGGTGAGCCCGCAAAGAACAGGGTGGCTCTCACTTCACGGTCAAGCTTGGAAAGCAGCGCTTTCGTTTGTGGGGATAACGACATCGCTTTGGTTGGGGTCAGGTCCCAACGCACGTTGTGGGGAATAAAAGATACTTGTAGCCCAATAAGCCCGAGCAGCAAGACGACGTCGGCGAAGCCTACCATAAGCCATTGGTTACGGTTTGGTGTGGTTAAAAACGTGCGCAGCGATGCGAACTCGCCTTTTCCTCGCCACCGCCGCGAACGCAGTGCTTGCCAGGTGAGCACGAGGAAGAAACTCACAAACACAAGAAAGAATGTGACTTCGTGTGAATCAATTGCTCCTCGGGAAAAATTACTGAACCGATCAAAGAGCGAGATGTGCAGCAGGCTGTTGAGGAGTACTTCATTGACTGCGTGTTCATTCCAGGTGAGGGACCAGAACAAGACCAGCACGCCTAGTGTGCCCAGTGCCGCAATTGCTTGGCTATCGGTGGTTGCCGAGAGCAGGAGGCCTACGCTGATAAAAGCAAGACCGAGGAGAAAAAGCCCAAGATAGAAGGCCAGAAGCGGGAACCAATTGACGGCTGGATAATACCACGACAACGCCAGCGGATAGAGCAGTGTTAACACGAGTACGATGACAAGGAGAACGGCAGAGGCGACAAATTTGCCGAGCAGGACGCTACTTTCTGACACCGGGTACGTCCACAGCAAATCGAGGGTGCCAAGCTTCTGCTCTTCGGCGAACGCACGCGCAGTGAGTACCGGCACGAGCAACATCAGCACAAAGCGCAGATCATGGAAGACGAACTCCCACAGCCCTTTTTCAAGGTCTGTTCCACCGAAGAGCATAAAGAGACTCAGATCGGTGTAAAAGAAGAAGCCAGAGAGTGCGAGCGCTACGGCGAGAACGGCGTAGGCGAGGAAGAAGCCGAACGAGATGTGCAACTCTTTGGTGAGCACAGCGAGGAACAGCATGGCAATGAAGAATTACAACTTGACGATGAAAAATTGAAGAAACCTTTGCCCCTTCTTCATTCTTCATTATGCACTTTTAATTCTTTATTTCCTCCCTCTGCTCCACAACCTGGTGAAAAATTTCTTCCAGGTCCATTGCCCGGGAGCGTAACTCGAACAATTGCCAGCCCTGCCTGGTTATCAGCTCAACGAGCGTGGGGCGAATATCTCGCTGCCGATCCGCCTTGACGGTGTAGAACGTGGCCCCACTGACTTCAGTTCTTTCCGCGAGTACGGCAATGACGCCCGGCAGGCTACGTAACGCCTTGGTGACCGCATCCTGTGGCCCAGTGACTTGTAGCGCGATTTCACTGACATCTTGACGCTGGAGGGTGAGATTCCGTGGCGTGTCGAGCGCGAGCAATCTCCCGTGGTTCATGATCATCACGCGATCACACGTTGTGTTGACGTCCGGCAGGATATGGGTCGAAAGAATGACCGTGCGCTGTCCTCGCATGCTGCGGATCAGGTTGCGGAAATCTGCCGCTTGTTCAGGATCGAGTCCGATCGTTGGTTCATCGAGGACCAACACGGCAGGATGGTTTACCAACGCTTGTGCGAGTCCCACGCGCTGACGATACCCTTTCGATAGCGTGCCGATGTAATTGCGCGCTTTGTCCCCGAGCGCGAGTTCATCAATGACCTGCTGGATACACTGTCGCCGTTTGGCTCCTGTTAGTCCCTTCATCTTACCAACAAAGTCCAGATACGCAGTGACGGTCATCTCTGGGTACAGCGACAAGACCTCTGGCATGTACCCTAACTGGCGACGGACCGCGAAAGAGTCACGCACGATGTCGTGGCCAGCAACGGCTGCAGAGCCTGCCGTTGGTGCGAGAATACAGGCGAGAATGCGCATGGTTGTCGACTTTCCAGCACCGTTTGGCCCGAGACGGCCAACGACCTCACCGCGGTTAATCGAGAAACTCACCTCCTTGATAGCAGGGAATGTCCCGTAGAGTTTGGTGAGACCGTGTGCGGTAATCATAGTGCGACTCGCACGACCAACAAAACAAAGAGTGGATAACGGTAGCGGAGGGCAAGCGCGGAATCAATTCCCGATTGATCAACCGTAGAAAATTCCCTTATGGTGTGCGCCATGTGTGTACGTCATCATTATCGTTGGATGCTGGGAGTTGTGGGGATCAACATTGTTTTTCTCTTGTTGGTAAGCTCGGGGCGCGCTGCAGCGCAAGCGACACCTGTCAATAGCGACCGTGTCATTCCGCGTCCTAAAGTCGGGCTTGTACTGAGTGGGGGAGGCGCGCGCGGATTCGCTCATATCGGCGTGCTCAAGGTACTTAAGGCGGTGGCAGGAAACAACTTACCGCAATAGTGATTGACCGGAGTGGAGAGCCTCTGCACAAGAGCAGGGATGAGAGACGAGACCATTGTGTGCTGGCTTCGGTCTAAGTATCGAAGTC